>DAOOIT010000015.1 GCA_035384565.1 Planctomycetota bacterium
CGTCCCACGCTCTCCGGCGACTGCCACGTCAGGCGCGCCAAACCCTGATGAGCCGTTTCTTAGCTGTATCGCCCGAAGTGCTGAATGGCGGACATGATGAGCCGCATGCTGACCAGCAGCGAGCCGTTGTTGATGGAGCCGGCCGTGGCGAAGACGAGGCCGCGCGTCGCGCGGGCCTGCTCGAAGTCGCGCAGGAACTCGGCGACGATCTTCTCGCTCTCGTTGCGCATGAGGGTGTAGGGCGCGAGCTGGCCGTGGATGACAGCGTTGGGCAGGTGCTGGCGAATCTCGCGCACGGTGACGGTGGGGCCGAAGTTGGTGCCGTTCAGGCCGAGCCTGGCGAGGACGGGCAGGATGTGGGCCATGGCCGAGTCGGAGTGCTGGTAGCGGCTGTCGGCGGGGTTCGGGCTGTAGCGGTCGAAGACGCCTTTGAGGACGGGATAGGCGAAGAGCTCGTACATCTCGGGGGTGAGCATGCAGCAGTTGTCGTCGGCGAAGCTGAAGCCGTGGGGCGCGGTGTCGGGGGTGTAGCCGGCCTCCTCGTCGGTGAGGCGGGCGATGTCGAGCATGGCGCGCAGGATCAGGCGGCTCCAGCGCGTGGCGAGGTCGGGCCGGTCGGCGATGAGGAAGATGACGCCCTCGACGCTGTAGAGCGACATGGCGAAGGTGACCGGCCCGCGCTGGTGGCGGTAGAGGGGCGGCTTGACGCCGAGGGCCATGAGCCGCGCGCGCTCCTCGTGCCAGTTCGGGGGCAGGAGGAAGCGGCGGAGGCCGTCGTCGAGGCGGCGTTCGACGCGGTCGAGGAGGGCCTTCAGCTCGTCGTCGTTGCGCACGCAGGGCTGGAGCCACCAGGAGCCCGAGTGCCACTCGTGGTGGGCCTCGAAGACGTCGTGGAGGCCCTTGATGGCAGGGTAGCGGCGGGTGGGGTCGCTGGGCTTTTCGCTGAGGAGGCGGCGGCCGACGATCCTCTCGGCCTTGTCGTTGTAGGCGCGGTGGAGGCCGAGGCGCCAGGGTTCGTCGTGGTCGTAGCGCCAGTAGTCCTCCTCGAGGCCGAGCTCGGCGTAGACGCACTCGCCGCTCATCAGCACGCCGAGCGGACACTGGGGGATATGGGCGCCGAACGGGTCCTGGATCGCGGCCTCCTGGTCGGCCCAGAAGCGGTCGAGGTCCACGGGGGCCAGGCCGTCGCGCCTCTTCATCTCGCGCGCGAGGCGGGCGGGGATGTCGTTGCGGGGCCACGAGGCGAACTTGCGCATCGGGTCTGTCGCTCCTGACGCTGGAGGTCCGGCCGACCTCCCGCAGGTTTCGAACCTGCGGGAGGTTCACAGCTCCTGGCGCTTGAGGTTCAGCCACTGCATCTCGGCCTCGGTGAGGGCCAGCCGGGCCGCGGCGACACAGGAGTCCACCTCGGCGGTCGTTGCCGGGCCGACGAGGGCGATCATGGGCGCGGGCAGGTTGAGGACGTAGGCGAGGGCGATCTGAATGGCCGTCACGCCCTTGGCCTTCGCCAGCCGCCGCGCGCGGGCGAGCTTCTCGAAGTTCTCCTTGATCGGATGGTAGACCCGCCGCAGGTCGGGGTTGGGATCGTTGGGGCCGCTGGAGTCGAGGAAGAAGCCGCGGGCCTGGCTCGACCAGGCAACGAGGGGGATGCCGCTCTGGGCGTGCCAGGCGATGTCGGCCTCGCTCGCCTGCGTGCAGTCGGCCCAGAACGGCTCGGCGGCTGTGGCGAGGCAGACGTGGGGGCTGGAGACGGCCATGCCCATCAGCCCCTTCTTCGCGGCGTACTCGTTGGCCTCGCGGATGCGGGAGGCCGTCCAGTTCGACCCGCCGAAGGCGCGGATGCGGCCTCTGGCGCGCTCGTCGTTGAGGGTCTCGACGATGTCGCCGACGGGCACGGCGGGGTTGTCGCGGTGGGCGACCCAGAGGTCAACGTAGTCGGTGCCCAGGCGCTGGAGGTTGCCGGCGATGGCCTTGCGGATGTTCTCGGGCGTCACCAGCTTCACGTCGGCGCAGCCCTTGTCGAGGATCACCCAGTCGGCCCGGCAGTTGCGTTCGGCCAGGTACTGGCCGATGGCGAGCTCGGACTTTCCGCCGCCGTAGACCTCGGCCGAGTCGATCAGGTTGCCGCCGTGGGCGCGGAAGCGGTCGAGCAGTTCGAACACCAGCTCCTTGCGTTCGGGCGCGAAGATCATCGAGCCCATGCCGAGGCACGAGACCTGGCGGCCCAGCTCGCGAATGTGCACGGTCTTCATCCCGCGTCGTCCTTGCCAGGGGGTTGGTGCGGTGGCCCGGCGGCCTCTGCCCCGGGCGCGCGTGCGCAGTAGATTACCGCAACGCCGCGTGGGCCGCAAGCCGCGATGCCCGGCGGGCCCCTATTGGCCGGCAGTCGGCGGAATGGCGAGGATGAGGGGATGGTTGCTCAGCGTGAGCGCGAGGGAGGCGACCCCGCGGTGGGTCTGGACGGGCTCGGTGCCGACGGTCGGGTTGTAGACCCTCACGGTGGCCTGCGGGGCGCCGAACTGCACGGTGATGCGGTCCTCGCCCTTCAGCCGCTCGCCCCACACGACCAGTTGGAACGTGCCATCGCTGTGCTGGAGGAGCAGGTCGTGCACGGTGGGCGGCGGGTCGGGGATGGCGTAGTCGAGGCGGCCCGGCTCGCGCGGCGCTCCCTTGTCGGCCAGGATCGTGGTGAGGTTGTGCAGGTAGTGGGCGGCCTTGCGCGGCGTGTAGTCGGGGCGATAGAAGCCGAACTTCTGGTTGCCGCCCTCGTCGGTGCGGTCGCGCAGGAGGTAGACGGCGGTGTAGCTCCAGCCGCGCTTGAACTGGGCGAGGTAGAGCGTCAGCAGGTTCAGGGCGTGGATCTCCTCGGTGACGGCGCCGCCGATGGTGGTGCCCGTCTCGGTGGTCACGCGGGGCAGGGTTTGCAGCTCGGCCTCGGAGTAGCCGCGGAAGCGCTTGGCCCACGTGACCCCGTAGTTGCCGTACAGGCCGTCCACCTTGCAGGCGGGGCCGGGGTCGGCGGCGTTCCACGTCGTGTTGTCGCCTGGGTGGGGCGAGTTGGGATGGTAGAAGTAGTTGTGGCAGTTCGCGTAGTCGGCGTACTTCGTGCCGTCGGGCATCAGGGTGCCGGCGCCGGGCGGGATGGTGAGGAACTGGAGGCCGCAGTTGTCGCGCTGGGCGCCGTTCTCGCTGAGCGACCAGACGGGGTATTTCCTCAGCAGCGGGTCGCTCTTGACGGCGGCGTAGAGGTCGCGCTGGAGCTTGGCGACGGCGAGCCACGAGGGCGCGTTGCCGCCGCCCTTTTCGCCTTGGTAGGTGACGCCCCAGTTGTTGGGCTCGTTGTTGCCCTCGAAGGCCAGGAGGGCGCCGGCCTCGGCCAGGGGCCGGGCGGTCTCGAGGAGCTTCTGGAGGTCGCTGCCGCCGCTGACGAGGCCCCAACTGAAGCGCACGCCGGTGGCCTTGTGGAGGTCGAGATAGGTTTGCACCGTGGTGGGGCCTTGGGCGGTGAGGCCCTCGATGCCGCCGCGCACCCAGCGGAAGCCCACGTAGTTGACCATCTCGATGGTCTTCTCGATGGGCTGGCCGCGGTCGGGGAAGGTGGTCACAATGCCGATGCTGTTGAGGAAGTCCGCCGTCCGCACCGCGGCCGTGCCGCCGCGCGAGGGGCCTTCGGCTGCCGCCAACACGGTGAACGCCAGGATCATTGCCATCTGCGCGCTCCTTGAGTGACGCGGTCAGTTCCCCGCCGCCTTGTAGGTGATCACCACGACGCCCGGCTTGTCGGCGATGGTGACCAGCAGGCCCTCGTCGAGCAACTGGCGGCCGGGGAGCTGGACGGGTTTGCCCTCGTCGAGGTTGGTCACGGCGTACTCGGCGGCAGGGTCGAGTCCGCGCAGGCGGAAGCGGGCGGCCTCGTAGGGGCTGTCGGGCCGGCGGAATGCCTGCACGACCCCCTCGCCCTTCGCCGGGCCGTCGAATTGCCAGGCCATCCACACGCTGTTGTCGAGGCTGTAGGCCGTCAGGGGCCAGAAGTCGCCGTAGTAGTGCTTGCTGATCGCCCGCCACTGGGCGACGAGCCTGCGGAGCTTGTCGTAGTCAATGTCCTTGACGCGCAGGTCAATGCCGCAGCCGAGGCTGGGCGCGGCGTTGCTCCAGAAGGCGTAGGGCTCGACGGGCGTCTTGCCGCCGCCGTAGTAGGGCGCGTTGTCGCAGGCCACGGTGCCCGTGCCGTGGTAGGGCAGCCAGAGAGAGAGGCCATAGGTCATCCCCTGGTGGCCGGTGGCCTCGAAGGCGTAGTCGCTGCGCCACAGGGGCACGGCGCGGCGCATCGTCTCGAGGTCGTTCCGCCGCCCGCCGCTGGCGCACGAGTCAATCAGCAGGTTCGGATGGCGGCGGCGCAGTTCGTCCCAGTAGGCGAGGTAGCCGGTCACGTGCTTGATCTCGGTGATGCCCTGGCGGTCGGGCGCGTCGTTGGCTCTCCAGTAGCCGAGGGGGTCGAAATTGAAGTCCTGGCGATACAGGTCAATCCCCTGCTCGGTGATCAGCCTGTCCACGTGCTCCGTGAGCCACTTGCGCGCTTCGTCGTTGCCGAGGTTGAGGAGGCGGTTGCCGCCGGGCTTCCCGAGGAGCCACTCGGGGTGCTTCTCGGCCAGCCAGGTGCCGTCGGCCACCCGCTCGGGCTCGAACCATACGAGGATGCCCATGCCCTTGGCGTGGGCGTGGTCGCTGATGGGCTTGAAGCCCTTGGGGAAGCGCTTGGGGTCCACCTCCCACGTGCCCACCTGCGGCCAGCCCTTCTCCTGGATGTACCAGCCGGCGTCCATCCACCAGTAGTCGAGCTTCAGGCCCTCCTCGAGGAAGCGGTTGATGAACATGATCTGGTTTTCTGTGTTGGCGTCAATCATCTCGTTGTAGGCGCGGGAGCTGGCCGCCACGAACTGCGGCGGGGGCAGTTTTCCCCCGGGCTTCGGCATCGAGTGGGCCATCATCCAGCGGCGCCAGAGGTTCTGCGCGCGGAACCAGTCGCCGCCCTTCCAGAACTGGAGCACCATGAGCGGCGAGCGCACCTCTTCGCCGGGGAGGAGCTTGAAGTGGGTGAGCTCCTGCCCCGCGCGGATGCGGAGCGTCGTGCCGCCGTTGCGGGCGAACGTGGCGGCCCACTGCCCCGGCCAGCCGACGACCAGGATCAACCCCTCCCGGGTCTCGGCTGTGGGCGGGGCATCACTGCCCCGCGTCCCCCATTCGATATTGAAGTAGGACCAATCGGTGTTCGTCGGCCTGCCGCCGGCCGCGGCGATGCGCTTCGTGGCGTTCGGCTTCAGCTCGGTCAGGAGCGGCCCGTAGTCGCCCTTGCTGCACGGCGAGCCGACCGCGTGGTGGAGGAGAAACTCCTGCTTGCCGCTGCGGACGATGGCGGCATCGAAGGCCTGAATATCGGCCAGGATCGGCGTGTCGGCCTTGCCGGTGTTCTTGAAGTAGAGCGTCCACTCCACCGTTGGGAAATCGTGGTACTCGATGGCCCGGCAGCGGAGGACGAGGCCCGTCTTGGGGTCGGTGTAGGTCGCCACGTGCTCGGTGCGGGCGTCGTCGAGCTTGCGGCTCGCCTGCTGCCGCTCCCAAGCGGGAAGCAGCGTGGCCGAGGGCTGGCCGCCGTAGGTGAACGCGAAGGGCGGCCCGGCGGCCAGAAGCCCCTCGCCCTCAACGAACGGCAGGTCGCCGAGCCACACCTCCTTGCCATCGGCGAGGGCGACCTTCGCGTCGGCCCAGTCGCTCTGGTCGCACGAGATGCCGTCGCCCGCATCGCCGACCTCCAGCGTGAACTCCATCGCGCCGCCGAGGTCCACGGCGACCGGCACGGGCGGCATCCCCTCGCGGAGGACGCCCGACCTGAATGCCTCCTTGCCCCCGACGCTCACGGAGAAGACCACGCTCCCCCGCCCGCCGCTCGTCTGGTCGTTCGAGTCCACGCCGACGACAGCGGTGAACGTCTTGCCCGGCCCGGGCAGGCGCACGACCACCTTGCTCACGGCGTGGCAATAGAGGCCGCGGGTGAATTCCTTGCCCGCGAGCTTCAGCGGCCGGCCGCCGCGATTGTTTCGGATCACGGGGTCGTTATTCGCCAGCACCACGAGGCCCGGCTCGGCCTGTTTCCCCGGCTCGGGCACCTCGAAGCGCGCCGCGGCCCACTTCCGCGCGCTGGCCATCTCGTCGCCAGTAGGAGTCATGGCCTGGGCAGCTTGCATCATGGCGATGGAGCCTCCCAAGAGGATAGCGATTGGACGGAAGAATGGCGACATTGCAGCACCCCTCAACCGCGGCTGGGCTACTTGCCGAGAAGGGCTGGATGATGAGCCCGCAGCCAGTCCTTGACCTGACGGCGAAGCCATCGGGCGAATTCGGCCGCCTCGGCGCCGATCGTGTGCGCGATGCTCTGGATGACGCAATAGTGGTGGGCCTCTCCCCGCCCGGTGCGGTACCCTGCGGCGGCGAGAGCGGCCGTGGCCGCCTGGAGGGCGGCGTTGTAGGCCAGGCGTAGCTTGCCGTCGGCGCTCAGCCCTTGAGCCTGGCAGTCCTTCAGATCCCGGTCCGCCAAGGCAAGCAGATCCCCAATCTCATCCTCAGTCGCCTGATGCTCAACGAGCCAGCGGTTCGCCACCCAATCCCGCAAGCTCATGCTCGTCCCCTACTACAAGGAGCTTGGGACCGCGCAGGACGTCCCGGACGAAGGGCTGCTTTTCTGCCGCCTTCTGCGCGAACTCCGATGGGGAGTACACCGTGGGGTTCACCTCGCGCCCGAGCTGGTGCTGGGCCGCGCCCAGTGCGGACACAAGTTCGCGCAGCGTCACGTCGCCTACTACCAAGAGGTCAATGTCGCTCTCCGCGCGCGGTTCGCCCTTCGCCACGGAACCGAATACGAAGGCGGACCGGATGCGCGCCCCAAGTGGCTTCAGCGCGGCCCGGAGCACATCGGCCACGCCGCAGGTCTTGAGGACGAGTTGCTGAAGATCCGGGAAGATCGGGCAGCGCCGGTTGGTTCGGTAGTACCTCTGCCTGCCTTCGGTCTGGCGGAGGAGAATGCCCAAGACGCTCAAGCGGGCGAGTTCGCGGCTGAGGTTTGTGGAATCCTCGCGGAGGAGGGACTCGAGCTGGCGCACGAAGAACCTCTCCTCGGGGTGCGATAGGAACCAGCCAAGTACTTTGGCCCTCAGCCTGGAGCCGAAGAGGTTCTCGAGCACATCTCTCTTCCTTGTAGTAGAATCCACTGCATGCGCAGTAGATCTTACTGCACTCCGCTGCCCATCGCAAGTGCGCTCGGCCTTGGCGGCGCTCATGACGCCTTCCCCCCCATCGAGAACGCGGCCATGCCGGCCGCAATGGCGAGCATGGCGCCGTACTGGAGCGGCGTGAGCGGCACGCGAAAGAGCACGGCGATCGAGCCCTGGGCGCACAGGAACGCCCCGCCAGTGCCCAGGCCGAGCGCCAGGTTCGGGTTCATCGCCTTGTAGAGCATCATGAGAAAGACGATGCTCGACGCGCCGAAGACATTGCCCAGGACGAAGCCGAGCGTGGCCCTGCCCGGCGTGCGGCTGCCGTAGGAGAAGAGGAGCTGGGCCACCGCCTGCATCGCCCAGAAGATGACGAGCCAGAGGTAGCGCATCTTCGCGCCGTCCTCTCACTTGCGCCGGTAGGTGATGATGGCAGAGCCGGGCCGCTGCGGGATCGCGATCGCCAGCCCCTTGTCGCCCAACTCGCTGCCCGTGGCCTCGGTGGGCGCGACGCCATCCAGGTCGGTGACGACATAACGCGCCTGCGGCTCCAGGCCGTGGAGCCGGAAACGGGCGATCTCGTAGGGGCTGTCCACGCGGCGGAAGGCCATGACTATCCCCTCCCCCGCCTCGGGCCGGTCGAACTGCCAGGCCATCCACACCTCGCCCGCCAGACTGTAGGGGGTGAGGGGATAGTAGTCGCCGAGGAAGCAGGGGATGACTTGCTTCCATTCGGCCATGGCGCGCTTCATCTTCGCCCAGTCCATCCTGCCGTCCCGCACGTCGCCGCCGATGCCGTAGCAGGGGCAGTAGTGGGTGCGGAGGATATAGGGCGATTCATTGCCGATCCCCGTGCCGTAGTAGGGAATCCAGAATGAGAGGCCGTAGGTGTGGCCCTGGGTGCCGTGGGGCTCGGAGCGGTAGTCGCTGCGGAGGAGCGGCACGGCGCGGCGCAGCGTCTCGAGGTCGAGGCGGCGCCCGCCGCTCGCGCAGGTGTCCATCGGCATGCCGGGGTGGCGGCGGAGCAACTCGTCCCAGTAGGCGAGCAGCCCCTCGACGTGGCGGATCTCGGTGATCCCCTGGCGATCGGGCGGATCGTTGCCGCGCCAGTGGCCGAGGGGCTCCATGTTGAAGTCCTGGCGGTAGAGGTCAATGCCCTGCTCGGTCAGGAGCTTGTCCATGTGGTCGGTGAGCCACTTGCGGGCGTCGGGGTTGCCGAGGTTCAGGAGGCCCCCGCCCTTGCCGCCGAGAACCCACTCGGGGCGGTTCTCGGCCAGCCAGGTGCCGGCGTGGACCCGCTCGGGCTCGAACCAGGTGACGAGCTTCCAGCCCAGGCCGTGCACCTTGTCGCTCACGGCCCTGAGGCCGCGGGCGAAGCGCTTCGCGTCGGGCTCCCACGTGCCCACCTTGGGCCAGCCCACCGGGTCGCACGGGTACCAGCCGGCGTCCATCCACCAGTAGTCGAGCGGCACGCCAGCCCCGGCGTAGGCGTCAATGAAGGTGAACTGGCCGGCCTCGTCGCTGCGCATGCCCGGGAAGTGGTCGTCGCAGCACATGATGAGGATGGGCGGCATCGGCTTGCCGCCGGGCCTGGGCAGGTTGTGGGCGAGCATCCAGCGGCGCCAGACGTTCTGCGCGCGCATGCGGTCGCCCCGGTAGAACTGGACCACTACGAGCGGGGTCCGCACCTCTTCGCCGGGCAGTAGCTTGAAGTGGGTGAGTTCCTGGCCGGCGCGAACGCGGAGGCCCCGGGCCTCATCGCGGGTGAACGCGGCGGCCCACTGGCCCGGCCAGCCGAGGGCGACGATCGCGCCGCCGCCGGGCCATGCAGCGTTGAAGTAGGGCATGTGGCTGTTGGACGGCCTGCCGCCGGAGGTGGCTACGCGCAGCTCGGCCTTGGGCGGGAGCGACCGCTCCAGCGGCTGGAAGTCGTTCGCCGAGCACGGGCTGCCGACGGCGTAGTGGAGGACGAACTCCCCCTGGTCGCTGCGCTCGAAACGGGTGTCGATCGCCTGGACCTCGGTGAGGATGGGCGTGGCGGCCTGGCCCGTGTTCCTGAGGTAGAGCGTCCACTCGACCGTGGGGAAGTCGCGGTATTCGACCGCGACGCAGCGGACCGCGAGGCCCGTCTTCGGATCGGCCCAGATAAGGGTGTGCTCGGCGCGTTGCAGGTCGAGATCGCGGGAGCTTCGCTTCAGTTCCCAGGTCGTGAGCAGCGCGGCAGAAGGCTGCCCGCCATAGCGGAAGGAGAACGGCGGGTCGGGCGCTGCCAGTTTCCCACCGACCCAGCGCCGGAGCTCCGCCATCTCCTCGGGAGAAACCGTGGCGGCGATGCCGTGCCGCGACAGACCCATCACGCACAGAACCCCCAGCAGGAATCCAGTCCAACCGGGACAGAATGGGCGCATGGCACGCTCACTCGCAGTCGAACCTGAGGCCCATGCTGGCGCGCAGGGCGTCCAGGGTCTTCATCTGGCCCAGACTGTCGTCCCACGTCATCGCCGTGGGCCGGGCCTGGCGGCGGCGGAGGTTCTCGGCCACGGTGAGGGCCTCGTTCGCATACAGGTCGCGGCCGTACTGGACCTCGATGGTCTCGGTCTTGCCCTCGGCGCTCACGATGAGCTTCGCGTTCTCGTCCGAGGGGAACCAGGGGTTGGTGACGACGATGCTGCCCTTCGAGCCGTAGACGTTGGCCATCGAGGGCGTGCCGCACTGGGTGCCGCAGGCGAAGGTGGCCACGATGCCCGAGGGGAACTGGAGCACGCCCGCCGCATACTCGTCCACGCGGCTCTGCTTGCCGATGTGGGCGACGGCGCGGCACGTCTTCGGCTCCTCGCCCGCCACCAGGCGGCAGAAGGACACGCAGTAGCAGCCCACATCCATCAGCCCGCCGCCGGCCAGGGGATTCGACAGGCGGATGTTCTGGAGCTGGAGGCCCATGTTGAAGGCGAACGCCGACTGGAGGATCCGCACCTCGCCGATCGTGCCGGCCTTGATGATCTCCAGGAGCTTCTTCCACTGCGGATGGCAGCGGTACATGAAGGCCTCCATGAAGAACACACCGCATCGCTTGACCACGCCGAGCACCTTGCGCAGCTCGGCGGCGTTGACTGTGACCGGCTTCTCGCACAGGATGTGCTTGCCCGCCTTCGCCGCCTTGATGCTCCACTCGGCGTGAAGCGAGTTCGGCGTCGAGATGTAGACCGCGTCTACGTCCTTGTCGGCCAGAAGCTCCTCGTACGAGCCGTAGGCGCGGGGGATCTTGTGTTCCTCGGCGAACTTCTGCGCCTTTGCGAGGTCGCGCGAGCCGACCGCCAGAGCCGTCGCCTGCTCGGGTATCGTGGCAAGGCCCTTTGCGAAGCGCCGCGCGATCCCCCCCGCCGCCAGCAAGCCCCAACGCAAGTGCTTCATCGCCTGCTCCTTCCGGGTCATGAGGTCCGCACCAGCCGCTGACCGGCAGGCAGGTATCTTACGCCCCGCGCCCCGCGGCGTCAAGGCACGATCACGACGCTCCCAGGCAACTCGCTTCGCCTGGAGTTACCACGCCCCCACAGCGCCGGGACCGACCGGCAGGGCCATGTTGATTGGCCTGAATCGGCGTTGCCGAACATCAACATGCCATTAAGCCATGCGGGCACAGCGCTTACGGCTCATGCGCCCCCGATGAGCCACGGACGCCGTTGACATGCGTCAACATCTGCCGTCACGCCGCCATTCTGGCAGGCTCCAAGTGAACTATGCCGAGAACATATCTCGTTCAACATCAATAACTTATACTGCTCTTACAACGCCGACAGTGGCGATGGCTACTGGCATGCGGTTTGCTATCTTGGCTTTTGCTATTGGGAGTAGTTTGTGATGTTTGACTGTTTTCACTACGCCTCAATGGCTTGCTGAGGTCCGAAATTGGACCTCCCAACGCGAGGACAAGGGGGATCAGATGAAGAGGGTGTTGGCGGGGCTTCTCGTGGTCTTCATCGCGGCCAACGCTTGGGCGTTGCCGCTGATTGACGACTTCAGTACGGGTCCGATCTTCCCGCCCTTCTCGGGGCCGACGGTCCCGGGCGCCGTGCAGATCCCTGTGCCGACCTACGGGCCCTATGTGACCCCGATGGCTGCACCGGCCGCCTGGGGCGGGATGCGTGCTTGGACGATCAACACCGTGATCCTCGCCCCCACCGACACCTCGCAACTCACCGTCTTCGGTGGGTCGGCGGCATACAGCAACTCCTCGACGATGCAGGGCTACATGCAGCTCGGCTACGGAAGCTATGCCGGTGTTCCCCAGAGCGCGGACTGGACGGGGGTGCACGGCCTGCTGATCAAGGTGACCGGGCCGGACGGCTTGTTCACGCGCATCACCGCCGAGCTGACCACCTCGGGGGGCGTGAATTCCGTGCCGGTGGCCAGCGGCCTGCTCGTCAATGCCGCAGGCACCTACGAGTTGCCCTTCTCGCTCTTCACCGCGGGCGGCGGCACGCTTACCCTCAGCAACGTGCAGGGGGTACGGCTCACGTTCAGCAGCCTGGTGGCGGATGGTGCCAGCACAGGGGCCGACATCACGCTCGGCAGCGGCGGCATCCTGCTGACCCCCGAACCCACGACGATGCTGCTGCTGGGGGTGGGGCTCGTGGGCCTGGCCCGCCGGCGCCGCAAGAGCTGAGAAACCCACAGGGCCGCTGCGACTGCAAGATCAAGCGCCTTGGCCACTTCTGGCCAAGGCGCTTCTGTTTGGGGACGGAGCAGGAGCAGGCCGCGAGCTCACCGGGACGACGTAGGAAGCAGCTCGTACATCGCGCCGGGCTGTGAGACGAAGACAGCCAGCCCGGGCTCGGGCCGTTCGACCCGGACCGCTTGCCCCTTCGCCCTGACTTCCAGCGGGATGCCCGCCCGCACGCGGCACGGGCCGCCGAGGGCCGAGCGGATCGTCGCCGACGCCACCTTGCCTTCCTTCCACGCGATGTCCACCTCGAAGCCGCCGCGGGCGCGCAGGCCCTTCACGCTGCCCGCCGCCCAGGCCTTGGGCAGGGCGGGCAACAGGTGAACCGCCCCCGCGTGGCTCTGAAGCAACATCTCGACGATGCCCGCTCCGCCCCCGAAATTGCCGTCAATCTGGAAGGGCGGGTGGGTGTCGAACATGTTGGGCAGGGTGCTCTTGGAGATCAGTTCGCTGAGCATCTTGTAAGCATGGTCGCCATCTTCGAGGCGCGCCCAGAGGTCCACCTTCCAGGCCTTGGACCAGCCGGTGCCGCCGTCGCCGCGGTGTTCGAGCGAGCGCTTCGCCGCGGCGGCGAGCTTGGGCGTGCCGCGCGGGGTGATCTCGTCGCCGGGGTGCAGGCCCCACAGGTGCGAGACGTGGCGGTGCTGGTTCTTCGGGTTGTCCTTATCCTCAAGCCATTCCTGGAGTTGGCCGTACTGGCCGACCTTGTTGGGAGCGATCTGGGTGCGCATCTCGGTGAGCTGGTGGCGCAGGTCGTCGTCCACGCCGAGGATTTCGCTGGCGCGGATGGTCCAGCCGAAGAGGCTGCGGATGATCTGGTGGTCCATCGTCGGGCCCATGACCAGGCCGCCCTGCTCGGGGGAGTTCGAGGGGCCGCTGATGAGGCAGCCCGTCCTGGGGTCCTTCACCAGGAAGTCCACGAAGAAAAGCGCCGCCTCCTTGAGCACGGGGTAGGCGCGTCTGGCGAGGAAGTCCTTGTCGCCGCCGAACTCGTAGTGCCACCACAGGTGCTGGCAGAGCCAGGCGCCGCCGGTGACCCAGATGCCGTGGTTCGAGGCGTTGATGGGGGCGGTGCCGCGCCAGAGGTCGGTGTTGTGGTGCAGCACCCAGCCGCGGCAGGCGTAGTGCTCCCTGGCCACGCGGCGGCCGGTCGCCACACAGTCCTCAATCATGTCAAAGAGCGGCAGGTGGCACTCGGCCAGATTCGCGGGCTCGGTCGGCCAGTAGTTCATCTCGGTGTTGATGTTCACAGTCCACTTGCTGTCCCACGGCGGGCGCATCTGGTCGTTCCAGATGCCCTGGAGGTTGAGGGGCTGGGAGCCTGGGCGCGAGCCGGCGATGGTGAGGTAGCGGGCGTATTGGAAGTAGAGCGCGGCGAGCTGCGGGTCGGCGGGGCCGAATGCCTTGATCCGTGCATCGGTGGGCTGTTGGACGGCATCGGTGGCCCCAAGGTCGAGGCTCACGCGGCGGAAGAGGGTCTGGTGGTCGTTCACGTGGGCGGCGCGGAGGGCGTCGTAGCTTTTCGCCTCGATGGCGGCGAGGGCCTTGAGGCAGCGCTCGGCGGGGTCGGCAGTGATGTCGCGGTAGCTCTTGTGGCTCGTGGCGCCGACGAGGAGGAGCGTGGCGGCATTGGCGCCTTTGACCTCAATGCCGGCGTCGGTGGCCCTGGCTTCGCCGCCCTCGGCGATGGCCCTGAGCCGCGCCTCGAACCGGACGCCCGTGGGCGGGTCGGGATTCGCGCCCTGGTAGTCGTGGGGCTTCACCTGGCCGGTCAGCACCAGCAGGCCGCCCTCGGCCTTCGTCGCCGCGCCGGGATGAGGGCTGGAAAGCGAGGCGGTGAAGCTCACCTGGCCCGGCCGGTCGGCCGTGATGCGCACGACGATGGCCTGGTCGGGGAAGCTGGCGAACACCTCGCGCTGGAACATCACGCCGCCCACCTTGTAGCGGGTCGCGGCCACGGCCTCGTCGAGGTCGAGCTGGCGGCGATAGTCGGCGGCGTCGGCGTGGCCGGGAAAGGCGAGCTTGAGGTCGCCGAACGGCTGGTAGGGCACCTGGCGGAGCGGCACGCTCATCATCTCTTTGCCGGCGAGCTGCTCGGCCTCGCGCTGCTTGCCCTCGAAGAGCAACTGCCGCACTTGCGGCAGGAACTTCGCGGCGCCCGCGTGCGTGTAGTCGTGCGGCTGGCCGGCCCACAGCGTGTCGTCGTTGAACTGGATGCGCTCCTCGGCCGTGCCGCCGAACACCATCGCGCCGAGGCGCCCGTTGCCCACGGGCAGGGCCTCGGCCCACTGTTTCGCGGGCTGACGGTACCAGAGCACGAGGTCGCTCTCCGCCGCGGCCACGGTGGCGGCCAGGCTCAGGCCGCCCAGGACCAGAAGGCCCCATTCGCTCACTGGCTGGCTCCCTTCTTCGCGCAGCACTTCTTGAACTTCTTGCCGCTGCCGCAGGGGCAGGGGTCGTTGCGGCCCACGCCGTGCGGAGAGCGCACGGGGAGGGCGGGCGCAAAGGGCTCGACCGATTCATCATCGGTCCAGTCGTCGGCTTCCTCGTCGGGCTCGTCGTCGGCCCAGTCCTCCTCCTCGAGGTCTTCGTCGCCCTCTTCTTCGTCGTGCTCCTCCCAGCCCCGCGCCCTCTCCTCGAGGCGGCTCTCATACCACTCGCGCAGGTGCTTGTGGTTGGTCTCCAGCCACGTCTCCACCGGCTGGTCCCAATCGGCGGCAGACGGCTCGTAGTCCAGCTTGCCGCGCATCAGCAGCAGCGCGTCCCGGGTGTCGGGGTCGCGGGTGACCCGATACACGCGCTGCAAGAGGGGCAGGGCATCGAGGCGCTTCATCTTTGCCAGCGTCCAGGCGGGGCACGAGGCGAGCACGGGGTCCATCTTCCTCGCCTCGGCGCGCTCGAGGGCGCGCATGCAGTACTGAGCCACCTGCTCGCGGAGCGAGGCGTCGTCGCATTTCACGGCCAGTTCCGCAAGCTCCCAGAGGGTGAATGCTCCCGGAAAGTAGCGGCGCCGCCGGTCCAGGGCTTCGAGAACCGCCGGCAGGATACACGGCCCCAGCGAGGCCGCGGCGGCGCCGAGAACATCCAGCATGACCTCGTCGTCGCGGTCGCTGGCGCAGAACAGCTCCTCGAGGAGGAACCGCGCGATCGCCTGCCGTTGCGGCTCCGCGAGCCGCGGCGCGGCCAGGGCCACGATGGCAGGCACGTAGCAGCACACGTAGCTGCACCTCTCATACGGGCGCTCCATAAAGGTCTCATAGAGGTCCCGAAGCTCGTCCCACAGCGGCGGATGAGCGGCCAGGGCGTCGGCGAACTGCTTCAGCGCGTCCCAGGGAATCTCGGCGTCAATGACGTGCTGGAGGTCCTCCCAGGGGAGTGCATCCGTGATCTCGTTCGGCATGGGTCGGTGTCCGTTTCCCAGAGGGTCAGAGGGTCCACGGCTCGCGCATGACGCGCGAGCGCAGGCGGTTGGCCTCGTCGTCGCCGAGGAAGCGCTCGGCCTTGGGGTCCCACGTGAGGGGACGGCCCAGGCGGATGCACAGGTTGGCGGCGTGGCAGATGGTGGTGGCGCGGTGGGCGGCCTCGGGGTGGCAGAGGGTGCGGGCGCGCGACTTCACGCAATCGAGGAAGTTGCGCGCGTGGTCGCCCGTGTGCGCCCAGCTTCGGGCCGACACGGCCCGAAGGCGGAGGAGGTCCTGCGGTTCCGCCGTCACCACGTTCGTCTGGTCGTCCACCTGCACCCAGCCGTCCGAGCCGACGAAGCGGATGTAGCGAGCCTCGAACGTGCCGCTGGAGCGCAGCACGATCTTCACGCCATCGGCGTAGGTGCAGCGGATGTCGGCGGTCACGGGCGTCTCGGAGAAGGCCGTGGGGTCGAACGTCGCCTCGCCCTCGTAGGCGACCGGCCCCGTGTCGTCGCGGTCAAGCGCCCACTGCGCGAGGTCCGTGTAGTGGCAGCCCATGCCGATGATGGGGCCGCCGCCGGTGTCCCAGAAGTAGTTCCAGCCGCTCACGCGCGCGTGGGTGTAGGGGTGCCAGGGCGCAGGGCCGAGCCACATCTCGTAGTCGAAGCCGGGCGGCACGGGTTGCGGGGCCTGGGGGCGCACGGTGGGCCCCTCCCACTGCTGGCAGAGGATCGTGTGCAGCTTGCCGAGGAGGCCGCGGCGCACGACCTCGGCCTGGAAGCGATAGGAGTCCACCGAGCGGCGCTGGTGGCCGGCCTGGTAGACGCGGCGGTAGCGGGCCATCGTCTCGACCAGGGCGCGGCCTTCGGCGATGGTGATGCTGATGGGCTTCTCGGAATAGACGTCCTTGCCCGCCTGGGCGGCGAGGATGGCGGCGGGCGTGTGCCAGCGGTCGCCCGTGGCGATGAGCACCGCCTCGATGTCCTGGCGGTCCAGCAGGGCGCGGAAGTCGCTGTAGTCCACGCACTCGGTGTTGGCGTAGCGGGCATCCACGCGGGCCTTGCCGGCGCGGCGGCGGACGGCCTGGCAGTCGGCGAGCGCGAGGCAGCGGAGGTCGGTGAACTCCATGAAGTGGTCGAGCACCACGGTGCAGCGCCCGCCGTAACCGATCACGCCGAGGGCGATCTGGTCGCTGGGCGGGGCCTGGCCCTCGGCGCCGAGGGCGGAGGCGGGGAGGATGGTTGGCGAGACGGCGAGACCCAGGAGCGCGCTGGCTCGTCGGGCGAATGTGCGGCGAGAGACTCGTGCTCTGAGCAACATCGTTGGGCCTCTTGCCCCCGCCGACGGATGTCGGAGCAAGCGGGGGGTGCCTTCAGGTCTCGCGGGCCCGTCTCCGCAGTTCCTCCAGACGCGGGAGAGTGTCAGGGGTCTCCCTCAACTCACACACGGGGCGAAGCTGCCGTGCGATGCAGTCCCCGTCCAGGCGTTCGTCTTGGCGCACGAGGATGCCCTCCACACCAACCCAATCCTATGCCGCCGATGATGCAGAAGCGCCAGCGTCGCTGCTCGACCCGGCCGCCCGTCGGGCGCGGCTTCGCAAGCCGCACGGCTATGCCCGGGAGGCCATCCACGAGAAGCATGTTCTCCTCGCACTTGAACGCGCGCCGTTCCTGGCGACGGAAGCGCTCAAGCTTCGGCCCGGCCCGCCGCCAAGCCTCCACCCACTGCTCGAGCTGCTGCCTGACCTCAGTCACTGGCGCACTCCTCTGGTTCCTCCCTGCATTATAGCGGCTGTTGCCGCGAGGTCAAAGCGCCGGACCCGCAGGGGCGCCGGATCACCGCGCCGCTTGCCCGATGTTGTAGAGACCCAGAACCGTCCCGACCCTCTGGCTGCCGAGCACATGGCGCGCCACAGCGAGCGTGTCGCCAGCCTCACTCGAACACAACGGGCCGCCATTCCGATCCGCCGCTTGCCTTCGCCTGTCCGGGCGGGTATTCTGAGGGTGGACACTCCTGCCACGGAGGCTGCGCGATGAACAGGATCCGCAGATGCGATTTCGTCGGCACGACGGCTGAGCTGGCGATGGCCGCTCCTCGGCTCGCCAGCGGACGAGCCGCCCGCGCCGACTCGAAGGATTGGCCCATCCGCGAGGGGCTTCGCCCAAAGGGCAAGGCCAAGCAATGAGGGGGAAACCACCCATGCGCCCGCGCCTTCTTCCTGTCCTATCGGTCCTATCCGTCCTATCAGTCCTATCCTCTGCCACTGCGGGAGACCAGCCCTGGCAGGTCCTCGGCATCGGCGGGGGCGGCGGCATGTTCACCCCCGCCGCCTCGCCCTACGACGCCGACCTGATGCTGATGTCGTGCGACATGAGCGGCAGCTACCGCTCGCTCGACGGCGGCAAGCACTGGGAGATGATCCACTGGAGCCAGCTCCATTCCTCCCTCAACTGCCGCCCGGTCTTCAGCCGCGAGCAAGGCATCTACTGGGCAAGCGGCCCCGAACTGAAGCTGACCAAGGACAAGGGGAAGACCTGGGCGCCGGTCGTCGCCGGCGACAGGCCCTGGGGCAACGCCGCCATCACCCGCCTCGCCGTCGTCCCAGGTAATCCCATCCTCTTCGTCGGCACCGACACAGGGCTCTGGCGTTACCACGAGCGCGACAAGGTCTGGTCGCAGTGCCTCAAGGGCAAGTGCTATGCCGTCGTTGCTCAGGATAGCACCATCTGCGCTTCGGTGGACCTCAAGTACTTCATGAGCCACGATGACGGCGTGACGTGGAAGCCGCGGGACATCGAGTGCCTCGAGTTCGACGGGGAACACGTCAAAGGCCGCAGAACGATCGAAGGGGGTTTCCAGGCCATCGCGGGCAACAACCGACTCTTCGGTCTCATCTTCAAGGTCGGAGTCCTCAAGTCGGACGATCAGGGCCAGACCTGGGCGCTCGCCGATCAGTTCCGCGACTGCAACGACATCCACATGGCTTCACCCCAAGTGGCATACGCCGTCCAGGAAGGGCGAAGGGGCGAGCAAGGGGTGTGGCGCACGCGCGACGGCGGGAAGACGTGGGAGAACTGCTTCCGCATGACCGGCCCGAAGGCCAACGTCGAGCGGTCGTGGGTGCAGACGGAGATTCACTGGGGCTACTACATCACGCCGCTCGGCTTCGGCATCAGGCCCGGCGACCCCAAGGTCGCGATGGTCACGACCCAGGGCGACATCTACATCACCCGCGACGGCGGGGATTCCTGGCAGCAGGCCATGAACACCTCCGCTGGCAACCAGCCCGATGACGGGCGGCCCCGCTTCGCCTCGAATGGCCTGGAGGTGACGAGCTGCTGGGAGTATCTGTTCGACCCCTTCGAGCGGAACCGCCGCTACATCGCCTACACCGACATCGGTTTCGCCCGCTCGCTCGACGCCGATAGGACCTGGAGCTGGGCGGCCAAGGGCTGCCCGTGGTCCAACACCTTCTACAAGGTGGTCTTCGACCCCGCCGTGAAGGGCAAGCTCTATGCCGCGACGAGCAACCGCCACGACATTCCGCACTGGACGCACACCGACGGGAATAAGCCCGGCCACGCCGGCGGCGTGTGCGTTTCCGAGGACCACGCCCAGTCCTGGCGCGTCCTCGGCTCCGGCCAGCCCAAGCTCCCGTGCACCTACTTGTGCCTGGACCCGAAGACCACGAAGGACCCCTTGACCCTATATGCCACCTTCTACGAGGGCGGCGTCTACAAGTCCACGGATAGCGGGCAAACGTGGGCCAAGAAGTCCGAGGGCCTCGGCAACCAGGGCAACCTCCACGCCTACATGGTCAAGGTGCACCCGAAGACGGGCGATGTCTTCTGCTCCATCACCGCCCATCGCGTCGGCGCACGCGAGTTCCCCGTGCCCGGCGGAATCTGGAAGTCCACGGACGGCGGCGAGAGCTGGGCGGACATCACGAAGGGTCTCGGGCTCAAGTGGCCCGGCGGCTTCGCCCTACATCCCGACGACCCGAACACGATTTACCTCACGGCCGGCACCGTGCCCGGCGGCCCCCAAGGCGGCGTCTACAAGACGACTGACGGCGGGAAGAACTGGGCGCGGGTGATCGGCGACGAAGACTTCGCCAAGAGCGCCCTGCCGGGCTACGTCCATTGCTTCTTTGTCAACCTCCACCCTGACAAGCCCGACTGGGTCTACGCGGGCACGGGCAGCCACGGCCTGTGGTTGAGCCAGGACGCGGGGAAGACCTGGCGTCGCTTCGACGCCATCCCCTTCCGCGCGTGCCAGAACGTGGCGTTCGACCCCGAGGACAGGAGCGTGATGTACGTCACCACCTTCGGCGGCGGGGTGTGGAAGGGCCGCTGCGAACCGTGAGGAGGAGACTGGCATGAGACGCCGTGAGTTCCTGGGCCTGCTGGCCGCCGCGCCGCTGGCGCGTCTCGCCGTGGGCGCGGAGCCCGATCGCCCGAAGCGCAACGTGCTCTTCATCGCCGTGGACGATCTGCGGCCCGAGCTGGCCTGCTACGGCCACCCGCAGATCCTCTCGCCCAACATGGACAAGCTGGCCGCCCGCGGCCTCCTCTTTGAGCGGGCCTATTGCCAGCAGGCCGTGTGCGCCCCCTCCCGCGCCAGCCTGCTCACCGGCTGCCGCCCGGATACCACGCGCATCTACGACCTCGAGACACCGCTGCGCAAGGCCATGCCAGACGCCCTCTCATTGCCTCAGCACTTCAAGAACCACGGTTACGAGACCGTCTCCCTCGGCAAGATCTACCACCACGGCACCGACGACAACGGCATCGGCTGGAGCGTGCCCGCCTGGCACCCGAAGGGCGAGTGGCGGGGGCGCGGCTACCGCGCCGAGGCATCCGTCCAGGCCATGCAGGAGCGCGGCAAGACCAACCCCGAGCGCAAGGGCATCGGCCCCGCCTTCGAGTGCGCCGACGTGCCCGACAACGGATACCCCGACGGCGCCATCGCCGACAAGGCCATCGAGGAACTCCGCCGCCTGAGGGGCAAGCCCTTCTTCCTCGCCGTTGGCTTCCTCAAGCCCCACCTGCCCTTCAACGCCCCGAAGAAATACTGGGACCTGTACCGCCGCGAGGAGATCAAGCTCCCGGCGAACCGCGACTGGCCGAAAGACATGCCGCCCATTGCGGCCTCGCACTGGGGCGAACTGCGCGCCTACGCCGGCATCCCCGCCAAGGGCAATCTGACCGACGATCGGGCCCGCGAGCTCATCCACGGCTACTACGCCTGCGTGAGCTACACCGACGCCCAGGTGGGCCGCGTGCTCGACGAGTTGGCCCGCCTCGGCCTCGCCGACGACACGGTCGTGGTCCTCTGGGGCGACCACGGCTGGAAGCTGGGCGAATACTCCGCCTGGTGCAAGCACACCAACTTCGAGCTCGACACCCACGCCCCTCTCCTCCTGAGCGTGCCCGGCCAGAGAAACGCGGGCAGGAAGACGCGGGCATTGGTCGAGTTCGTGGACATCTATCCTACGCTGTGCGAGGCGGCTGGCCTGCCCCTGCCCGGCCACCTCGAGGGCACGAGCCTCATGCCGCTCACCGAGCACCCCGATCGCCCGTGGAAGTCCGCCGTCTTCAGCCAGTACCCCCGCGGCAAGATCATGGGATACACGATGCGCACCGACCGCTGGCGCTACACCGAGTGGCAGGACCGCCAGACGGGCGAGGCCGCGGCGCGCGAGCTGTACGACCACGAGGCCGACCCCGGCGAGAACGTGAATCTCGCCGGCCGCCCCGAGCACAGGGCTACGGTCGAGGAGTGGAGCGCGAAGCTCAAGGCCGGCTGGCGCGCCGCAAGGCCGGACGGATAATGCAGAACCGGGCCGACCAATCCACAGGAAGGAGCACGGAATGGCGACCATGGCGATGAAGGCACAGTTCGAGGCGTCCGCCGACGCGGTGTGGGCCCTCGTCCGCGACTTCGGGCGGCCGGACAAGTTCGTCGCGGCCGTGGAGTCGGCGCGGCTTGAGGGCAGCGGCGTGGGCGCGCGGCGCATCCTCGCGCTCGGCGACGCCGAGGTGATCGAGCGCCTCGACGCCTTCGACGACGCGGGCCGTAGCCTCACCTACTCCATCGTGTCGGCCCCGCTGCCAATGGAGGGCTACTCCTCCACGATGAAGGTCCGGCCACTCGGCAGGGCCCGCTGCGAGCTGGAGTGGTCGTGCCGCTTCACGCCCAAGGGCGCGCCCGAGGCCGACGTGAAGAAGATCGTCGAGGGCGTCTACACTGCGGGCTTCGAAGGAATCCGGAAACTCGTGTCGTGACCTCCGCAAGGCCGCGATCCCCCTGGAGGGCGGAAGGATGAACAGGCCGCTCGCCGTTGCGGCATGGGCCGCGTTTCTGTGCGCCGCTGCGTCGCCGCGCGCCGACGAGAAGCTGGTGATTCTCGACGACGTGCCGCGCAACCTGAGCCTCTTCGAGGTCGCCCCGGACGGCTCCCGCTTGTTCTTCGGGGCCGGCAGCTATCACGTGTTCGACGCCGGCGGCCGGCTCGTGGACAAGTGGGGCATCCCCACCGGCGCGGGCCGCGAGCTCGTGCCGCTGCCCAACGGCTGGTTCGTGGCCTTCAACTCCCACGCCAGCGGGCACATCGCCATGTTCCGCCCCGACGGCTCGCCCGAGCGCACACTCGTCGGCCGCGGCGGCGACGAGAAGCATCTGCGGCACGACATGACCGGCTGGACCAGCCCCACCGGCGGCGCGGTGGACCCCGAGCGTAAGCTCCTCTTCGCCCTCGACACCTCGATGGGCCAGCGCGGCGAGCCCGACCCCGTGTGGTCGCGCGTGGCCATCTTCGACTTCGACGGCAAGTACGTCGGCGACATCGCCCGCTTCGATGGCAAGGCGAAGGACGCCGACGACGCGAGGCGGACGTGGTACGACGACATCGAGGTGGACCCCGCCCGCCAGCGCGTCTACGTAACGGCTCGGCGGACGGGCGACCTGCTGGTCTTCGGCTACGACGGCAAGCCCGCGGGCACGGCGCCGGGACGCGGCGGCATCGCCGTCTTCCCCGACGGGCGCATCGCCGTGGGCGCGAAGGATGGGCGCGGCGTTCAACTCTACGACCCTGACCTCAAGCCGTTGCGCGTCCTGCCGCTTCAGGGCCTTCAGGACCTCGAGGCCGACGCGAGCGGCCGGCTCTACGCCTCGGTGAACGACCCGACCGTCACCTTCATTCGCTGGTCGCCCGACCTGGAGAAGAGCGAGACGTTCGGGCCGCGTTTCGTCCGCATTTCGGCGGACTTTCCCAACGCCGCGGCGAAGGCGGGGGAGTTGCTGACATTCAAGGTCAGGGCCGAAGGCCGGCCCGAACCGGCCCAGCCGGGAACCTGGCAAGTGATGATCCGCCCCAGCGACGGGAGCGACCTGCGCTGGCGCCCACTGCCCATCAACCTCCCGCAGGTTCCAAACCTGCGGGAGGTCAGGCTGGAGGCAGCGACGCCTGAGACGCTAAGCGGCTTCTACGAGGTCGCCGTGAAGTTCGGCCCTGGGCCGATCGTCCTCGCCGACCGGGCCAACGACCTCTATGTGCAGCGCCCCTTGGCCTTCCTGCCCCAGGGCGCCGAGCGCAGCATCGCCGTCATTGCCTCCACTGGGCGCCGCTGCTTCCAGCAGGGCGAGGCCATCGCCATTCAGGTGGTTCGCCGGGGCGATTTCCCCGCCGACCAGGTCGTGCGACTGGCGCTCGAGAAAGATGGGGCTGCCCTTGCTTCGGGCGAGGCCAAGGGGGCGGCGTTCGAGATTCCCGCCGCGGTCACCCAGAGCCTGCCCCCCGGCGAATACGACCTCAGGCCAACCATCGGGTCCGACAAGTCTTGCGTGGTGTACCCCCTGCGTTTCGTCATCGCCCAGGCTCAACCCGATTCGCCTATGCAGCGCATCCTGTACCATGAGTTCGACAACGAGGCGGTGACGATGCGCCAGAACAACCTGGCCGACAACGCCGAGCGGATGGCCTTCATCCGCGACTACACTGAGGCCGTCGCTCGCTTGGGCTTCAGCCGCGAGACCGATCGCCTCGTGGGGAAGCTCAACACCCAGACCGGCCCCGCCGCCTGGCGCCGCGACTACTCGCCCGTGGAGCTGAGAGCCCCCGGCTACGCCCCGCCCGAGCACTATGCCTTCCCGCCCGCAAACGCGAACTGGGAGGCCGAGTACTACCTCGACCAGGCTACCCGCTGGGGCATCCGCTACGACACCCAGCTCCTCGGCCACTGCTCGGGCGTGCGCTTCCGCGACGAATGGCTTCAGGAGCTCGTGCCCCTCCTCCAGCGCACCGCCCGGTGGCTCGGCAAGTATCCATCCTTCTGTGGCTTCAACTACAACGACGAAATGTTCTTCGGCCAATGGGTCACCGACTGGAAGCAAGAGGACAAGGACTGGCTGAAGGCGAAGCACGAAGGCGAGTTCAAGGGCCGCCCGATGGCCGACGTGTACATGCACGCTCTCCGCACGATGTACGGGGCGTTCAACAAGGGCGTGCGCGAGGCCAATCCCAAGGCCAAAGTCACGGCCACGCCCATGTGGCAGTTCCCCGCCGTCGAGGGCAGCTATCCGCCGGTCATCTACGAGGACATGGACGAGAGCTACAGCCACTACCTCTCCGAGGGCTACCACTATCCCTGGTATCCCGCGCACTCGGTGGACGCGGTGCGGCGGCCGGGCAAGCCGCTGATGGGCGTGTTCGACAACTCCTACAGCGGCGAGGGCGGCGACTGCTACCTCCAGGACCTGATGCAGGTGCTGGCGCGGGGCGTGCAGGGCGCGGGCGTGCAGCACACGCGGCCCTTCCGCGACGCCCGCGGCGCCAGCGCCTACCGCGTGGGCAACTTCATCGCCAAGGTGTACGGCCCGGTCTTCGCGGAGTGCCAGCCGGCGAACGAAGCCGCCGTGCTCTACTCCTACACGCAGGACGTGACCGAGCGCCGCAACTCGATGGGCACGCCCCACTGGGAGCGCGTCTTCGCCCTCCACACCGCCGGCCTCATGGCCGGCGTCCCCATGTTTGTCACGTTCGAGGAGGACGTCGCAGCCGGCTGGCTGCTTGAAGACTCAGGCAAAATGATTACGGGCAAAATGATTGAGGAGAGGAACCGGAAAGCGGGAATGCCGCGGGTGCCAATGCTGTTCCTTGTGGGACAGACAAAGCCCCTACCGCCGAAGGTGCAGGAGCAGATTGGCAAGTTCATCGAGGCCGGGGGCAAGGTGTTCACCGATGCCGACAGCGCCGACTATCCCGGCGCAACGACACTCGCCCTCAAGACCCACGAGCTGAAGTCGCTCTGGCACGAGGGCTACGCCGCCGATACCATCTATCCCCTCTTCGCGCCCGTGCAGGAGAAGCTGGCGGCGGAGCTGAGGGCCGCGGTCGGCCAATTCCGCCGCTTCCCCGTGGACAGCGACAACCCCTGGGTCGCCGTCAACCAGTTCGACGGCGGCGCCGTCCGCTACCTCATGGTCACGACCGACGAGGGCACACCCTATCCCTGGGACGCCGGCACCGTCTGGTCGCTGGGCGCAACCTGGCGCTTCAGCGTCCTGCCCAAGACCGCAACCATCACCTTCCCCGACACGGGCGGCGTGGTCTACGACGTCTTCGAGCACACCCTTGTCAAGCCGCAGCGCGAGGGCGGCAAGCGGAGGCTGACGGTGGACCTGCGCACCTTCCCCGGCCGCCTCTATGCCCTCGCGCCCGAGCCGCTGAGCATGGCCGGCACCGTGCTGAGCGACCCAGGCGCGACGGCGGCGCTGCGGCACTGCATGCTGCGTGCCGTGGACCGGCGTGGGACACAAGTCGGGGCGCGCGTCCCGCTGCGCCTCCGCCTGAGGAGCCAGACCGCCTGCGCCCTGGAAATCTGCCGCGCCACGGGCGCGAGCGGCGACTTCCGCCACGACCTGCACGTGCCCACCGGCGACGGCTGGAGCCTGGAGGCGACGGAGCTTCTCGGCGGCAGCTCAGTGGCCTTGCCGCTGGGCGCCGGGCCACGACTGGCCGATCTCTCCTCGCTCGCGGCGAGCGAAGTTGCGTCGAACCAGCAACCGATGCCGGCACCTGAGGCCCCGCAGCGCCTCAGCCAGTTCGTCGGCGCGCGGCTCGATGCCGTGAAGGTGGCGGCAGATGGCCGGCATCTGCTCGTGACGGCGAAGGGCTATCTGAAGAACGTGGCGCTCGTGGAGGACCGGGGCGGACGGGCCAGGGTCGAGCGGGCCGTGCGGGTGGGCCAGGCGCCGACGGTGGGCGCAACGTGCCTCGCGCCCGACGGCTCGTGGTTCGCCGCATCCGCACGCATGGCGGCCCGCTTCGGCCAGGGCCTCCAGCTCATCGAGGGAGGGAAGGCGACGACGTTCGCCGCCTTCGGCGATGAGGGGCGGATGAACCACCGCTTCGCCGTCTCGCCCGACGGCGATACGGTGCTCGCGCCCGGCAAGTACGGCGTCGTGTGCTGGAGACGCCACCGCAGCGGCCCCTTCTGGAACCGCCGCGCGGAGTGGAAGGAGGCCTGGAGCCTCGACTACTGGAAGGAGTTCCCCAAGCTCGATTGGCCGGTGCATGAGACCAAGGAGCGCATTCCCCAGTTCCACGCCTTCATTCCTGCCTCAACCTCCCGCGGGTCTCCAGACCCGCGGGAGGTCAAGAGCGGCGGTCATGCGCTCATCCTGTTTGGCGAGTTCAGCAATCAGGGCTGGGTGACGCCCGACAATCCGTGCTCGGCCTGGCTCGCGGCCGTGAGCCTGGACGACGGCAAGGAGCTGTGGCGGTTCGACGTGCCGATCTTCAAGACGCTCCTCTTCCCAACGCTCCACACCAGCCCCGACGGCACGAGGCTGCTGCTCCAGGTGCAGATGGGCAGTTGGGGGCGTGAAACCTTCCGCTTCTTCGCCATTGATGGCGGCGTTGTGGGCGGGACGTCCCCGTCCCGCGCTACGCGGCGTGGGGACACGCCGCCCACAACAGCCAAGCTGGTGGCGTCGTGGGATTCGAAGATCGCGCCACTCGACGTGGCGGTGGCGGACGCGACGGGCAACTTCGCGCTGGTGTTCAACGAGCGGCTGGTGGAGATGCGGCGGCCCGACGGCTCGCTCGTCTACAACTTCTTCTGGAAGAACCAGCCCGTGGGCGTGGCGTTCGCAGCCGACGGCCAGCGGCTCTACATTGCCGACGACGCGGGCCGCCTGACGCAGCTCGACGCGGCGGGCCACGCGATCTGGCACGCCGATCTCGGATGCGTTTCAGCCCTCGCCGCCTCGGGGGAACGGGTCTATGCGGCGGGCTGGGATGGCAGGCTTCGGGCGTTCGACGGCGATGGCGAGCCGGCCTGGATGCTGGACCTGACGCCCGCGATGCTCGACGACGACCCGATGGCTGCTGTGGCTGTGGGCGCGACCTCTGTGTCCCGCGAAGAGCGCGGGGCAGAGACGCCCCGCCTACAGGGGAAGGCCGCGGTGCAGGCCGTGCGACCGTCCACCGTGTCGAACGACGTGCCCCAGGGCGAGAATCTGCTCCGAACCGGCAAGGCCACGCTTACGCTCGGCGGCACAAAGAGCTGGATGTCCGAGGGCAAGCTCCAGGTGAAGGCCGAGGAGCTGACCAACGGCCAGACCGACGACGTGGCGACGCCGTGGCTCCACCTCGACGAGCTGTTCTGGGACGCCACGGCCGGCCGTCAGGTCTGGGCCGAAATCGAGTTCAAGCAGCCGACCGATGTGAGGGCGCTCACGATCTACGAGAACTCCGCGTTCCCCGACTCGTGGCCGACCGAGGGGCTGGTGCAGGTGTGGGACGAGGGGCTGAAGCGGTGGAACACGGCGACGTTCGGCGTCTTCCTCACGGGGCCGGTGAACACCTACGCGCTGAACCTGAAGGGCGTGAGCAAGCTGCGCTATGTGCCGTGGGGCAGCTATTATCGCAACTTCCACACGAGCGAGATCGAGGTGCGGTAGCGGCTAGTCGCCGTAGTGGATGCGCATGTACTGGTTGAAGGCGTAGTTGATGATGTTCACGCCCAGGCGGTAGGCCTGCATGGCCTGGGCCTCGGTGGCGCCCGAGTGGCCGGTCTTCCAGGCGTCGTTGACATCGCCCTGGTGGTAGAAGACGATCCAGCGTCCGCCGTGCTTGAGGCCGAGGGCCCGCATGCCCGAGTGGTGCCACAGCGGCGGCGCGCCGTTGGGGAAGACGAACGGCTGCTGGTAGAGGATGTCGTCATTGGCGATGTCCACCCACTCCAGCTCGGGGAAGCAACGGCGCATGAGGGCGCGGAAGTAGTGGTTGAAGCTGCCGCCGCCGTTGTCGGCGAAGATCAGCCCGCCCTCCTCCAGGCAGTACCAGCGCAACGTGTCCACGTCCTTCTTCGATGCCGAGATGCCGCCGCTGCCCGTGAGGAAGACGAAGGGCGGCCCGCGATGCTTGGGGAACCGCCGGAGCTGGGGAATGGTGATGTGCTCGGTGGCGTCGGCAATCTTGAAACCCGTCATCTTATGGAACTGAAGCAGGAGGTTGTAGTCGGCGTTCACGCCCATGTCCTGGTCCCAGTCGCCGCCGTGGTATTCGAGGCGGATGAAGCGCACTTTGGCGTTTTCCATGCCGCTGGGCCAGCCGCCGGACCGGCCGCCGCCCTTGCCCAGCTTGCCGTCGGTGAGCGCCGTGGCCACGTAGGTGTCGCGGGTCTCCTCCTCGACCTTCTTGATGATCTCGCTCTCGTCTATGTCGGGGCGGTAGAAGAGGATCGGGCTGTCCATGTTGAGGACGAACTTTTTCTTTTTCGGCTTTTCCTTCTTCTCGATGCGTTTGACCTTGACCAGTTGCACGACGGGATTTCCGCTGCCCTTGGGCACGCCGTAGGCCTTCTGCATGCCCCAGTCGCGCAGGAGAAGGGGCAGGAGGAAGAGGACGAACAGGTGGATGAACACGGCCCAGTAGGACGACGAGCGCCATCGGGGGTCGCGGGGGGACTTCAGGGTGTGAAGCAGGCGGTCGCCGAAGCGGTCCCTGGACACCTCCCGCGCTCGGTAGAATTGCGCGATCGGACGCCGGCTGAGCACGACGAGGAAGAGCGCGGCCAGGGCCGCTCCGGGCACCCAGGCCCACACGCCGGCGACCCAGAGGTCGTTGCGGATGGACTTGTCGTAGGTCTTGGCGTCGGCGAGGAAGAGCGCGCTGGGCGCCCGCACGAGGAAGAAGAGCAGCCAGGCCCACAGTGCGGCGAAGAACGCGCCGCCCGCCTTGAGCAGCCAGGGCACCAGCCTGTGGCGCACGAAGGCCGCGAGGGCCGCGAGCGCCAGCAGCAGCGCGGCCGCGCGCGCCAGCAGGGCCAGGTGGGCAAACGGCTGCGCGAGGCCGCGCTCGGCGAGGATGCGCAGTTCCTTGGCCCCGAAGTCGGCCGCGCGGACGAGCCATGCTTCGCCCTGGTAGCCGAGCCAGAAGCTGAGCACCGAGAGCGCGATGGCCATCGCGCCCAGGCGGCACGACCAGGGGAAGGGCGCGAGCGCCCACGCCCCCGCGCGGCCCAGCCACGCCAGTTGCCGGGCCGCGTTGCGGTGAATCTGCGCGCACAGCCAGAAGGCGTCGTCAACCAGCCGCCTGACCACACGCTCGAGGATTCGTTCGCGCGGGAGACTCACGGCGCATCCAGCTCGTTGAGCTTCATGGAGGACTCTTTGGGCCGTTCGCTCGACTTGGCCTCGATATCCTTGAGCACTTTGGGCTTATCGCCCTCGGCTTTCGTGGCCGACGTGGGCGCGGGCGTGCCCTTCTCGTCACCGCCTTTCTCTCCCGCCTTCTTCTTGGCCTGGTCGGCGAGGAACTTGTCGTGGGCTTCTTTGCGGCGTTGTTCGTCTTCGCGCTCGCGCTGTTCCTTGGCCAGGCGTTTCATCTCGATGCGCGGGTGCCAGGACTTGTATTGGCGCATGAGGCCGATGTAGCCGATGGACGTGAGCAGGATGACGATGACGTGGACGACGGTGGAGGCCGCCACGGTGCGCAGGAACGACTGGCGCTTCACGTCGGCGAGCAGCTCGTCGGGGTCCACGGCTTGCGGAGCGGTGCTTTCGGGCATGGGGCTATTCCTTTTGCTTCTCGCCGATCAGAGCCAGCTCGGCGCCCGCGCGGCTGAGGGCGAGGAAGACGGGGCCGTAGCTCTCTTGGCGCGTGTCCTTGTCAATCTTCAGCATCACGGTCTTGTCGCTCTGCTCGAGCAGGAGCGCCTTGACGCCCTCTTCGAGCACGGCGACGGGGCACGGCTTGCCCTGGAGCCACAGGTCGCCGTTCTTGTCGAGCGTGACCGAGATGTGCGCCTCTTTCATCGCCTCAATGTCGGGCGAGCGCGGCTGGGTGAGTTCGATGTGGCTCTCTTTGACGAAGTTGGACGTGACCATGAAGAAGATGATGAGCAGGAAGGCGATGTCGGCCATCGAGGTGGTCGGCACCTTGGCGGGCAATCGCTTCTTGCGTCGGACGCTCATTTCTTGGGCTTCTCGTCTTCTTCGATCAGGGCCAGGATGCCATCGGCCCTGTGGATGGCCATGACCACGTCGAAGTACAGTTCATAGGGCACGTCAGGCGTGGGGTTCACGATGACGATGCGCTTGGACGGGGGCTTGGCCCGGAAGTTCTGCTCGAGCAGGGCCGCGCGCAGTTCCTCGATCGTCAGGCGCTCGGCCCGCGGGCCGTAGAGGATCTCCTGGCCGGTCAGGGCGATGGTGAGCTGCTTCTCCTCGGCGTGGGCCGGGTCGGCCGAGGCGGCGGGCGGCTCGATCTTGTTGCCGGCGGGCACGATGAACGTGGTGGTGAGGATGAAGAAGATGATGAGGAGCAGCGCGATGTCGGAGAAGCTCGACAGCTCGGGCTCGAAGAGCGGCTTGGGCTTGGGCAAGGGCATCGCAGACCCCCGGGGGCGGGCGCCAGCAGGCGGCGGGCGGACGCTCTTCAGGCCTGCGGGCGGCCCAGCGAGATGAAGTCAATCAGTTCCTTCATCGTCTGCTCGATCTCGAGGACGTACTTATCGATCTTCCTGGCGAAGACGTTGTAGGCGACGATGGCGGGCACGGCGATGAGCAGGCCGGCGCCGGTGGTGATGAGGGCCTCGGCGATGCCCGCGGCCACGCCGCCGGCGTCGAGGCCGCCCATCTCGGCCATGGTGTTGAACGAGTTGATCATGCCGGTGACGGTGCCCGTCATGCCGAGCAGAGGCGCCACGCTGCCGACCATGGAGAGGAGGTTCAGGCGGGCCTCCAGCGGCTCCATGGCATGCGGCGCGTAGTCTTCCATCGTCTCCTTGACGTTGGTCTCGATCTCGATGACGGCGCGGCCGCGGGCCAGGAGCTTGCGGTAGCGGTCGAGGCCCGCCAGCAGCACCGCCGCCACCGGGCCGCGGCTCTTCTGGCAGAGGGCCACCGCGTCGTCCACGCGGCCGCCGTCCAGGCAGTCGGTGACCCGCGCGCGCAGGTGCACGGTGTCGGCCTCGGCGGCGCGGAAGGCGCGCACACGGTCCACGATCACGGCCAGGGCCGCGATCGAGCAGGCCAGCAGGGGGAGCATCAGCGGCCCCCCGTCCAGCAGGTACTCGAGCATGGGCTACCTCATTCCTCCTTCTTCTCCTCGGCCTTGGGCTCGGGGGCGTCGCCGCCGCCGCCGAGCTTCTTCTCGATGATCTCCTGGAACTGCCGGGCCTTGGGGGCGAGCGGCGAGTTGGGGTATTCGGCCAGCAGTTGCTCGGCCTTGGCCTTGGCCGCCTGGAGGTTGCCCAGGCGGTAGGCCGCGATGACCCACTTGAGCAGCATGCGGTCCAGGAAGCTCGCGTCGGGGTAGTCCTGGAACACGCGTTCCATGAGCTCCACGGCGCGCTTGTAGTCGCGGGTGAGGATGTAGTAGTTGGCGATCTGCTCGAGGGAGTCGCCGGCGAAGGGCGATTCGGGATAGGTTTCGGCGCACTTCTTGTAGGCCAGCATGGCCTGCGACAGGTCGGGGTCCTTGCCGCTCTGCTTGGCGTGGGCGTTGGCCAGGAGCTCGTGCACCTTGCCGATCTGGAACTGGGCCTCGGCCTTGAGGTCGCTCTTGGGGAGGCCGATGACGGCGTGGAAGATGCCGATAGCCTCGCCCGGGTTGTCGCTCTCCATCTTGGCCTGGCCGATCTTCAGGAGGGCGCGGTCCACGAGGGTCGAGTCGGGGAAGAGCTGGGTGAGCGTGCGGCAGACGCCGATGGCCTGGCTGAGCTTGTCCTGCACCAGCAGGAGGTCCCACTTCACGCTGAAGGCCTCCTCGACGAGCGAGCGGTCGAGGCTGGCGCGGGTGCTGGTGCGGATGACCTCTTCCACGCGGTCGAGGCCCTCGGCGGCGCGCTCGCTGGCCTGCTTCTGGAGGCCCACGTCCTTGAAGATGCTGGCGAGCTTCAGGTAGATCTTCGCTTCGATGAGGTCCTTGCGGGCCTTGAGCTCCAGGGTGTCCACCTCGCGGTGCTCGATCTTGACGTCCTGGATTTGGCCGATGAGGAGCTTGGCGGTGGCCTTGACCTCGCGCGGCTCGGTGCCGCCGATGTGGGCCTCGTCGAGGTATTCGACGACCAGTTCGTCGCCCTTCATGGCCGAGAGGACGGGGTCGCCCTGGTGGATCTCGTTCTTGTCCACCGCGACACGCGGGACGACGCTGCCGACGAAGATGCCCGAGTGGGGTTCGGTCTCGGTGAGCTTGACCTGGACCGCGTCGCGCACGACGGTTTGTTCGCGGCGGCCGAAGTCGAGCATCCCCGGCTCGGCCTCGGCTTCCTTCTCCTCCTTGTACTGCGTGGTGACCTTCACCACGATCTGGTCCTTGTTGGCGCTGGTGTCGCGGTCGAGGTCCTTCACGCGGATGAAGGCTTCGCCGTCGCCGAAGATGCCTTTGGTGTATTCGCGGTAGGCGCCATCGGTGAAGCCGACCGAGGCGGTGGAGACCATGCGGATGGTGGCGGCGCGCTTGAGGTTGCGCTGGCCGCTCTCGGTGTTGGCGTCAATCGTCTCGGCGGTCACGACGGTGCCGCCCGCGATCTGGAGGATGCCGTCGCCGGGCTTCGGCTCGCCCGGCTCGGTGGGCAGGGAGCCGATGTAGAACTCGCCGCTGTGGCCCAGTGGGTCGAGGGCGATTTCCTCCTTGTCGCCGGCCTGGGTGGTGAGGGTGGCCTTGGGCTTGCCGCCCAGGGTCATGAGGACCACGAGGTCGCGGTCGAAGATCTTCACGAACAGGCGCTGGCCGGCCTCGGCGAGCGTTTCGCCCTCGGTGTTGGTGGGTACGCTGGTGCCGACCTTCTCGAGGGCGTCCACGGCCTTGGACCAGCGGCCCAGCTTGAAGTGGCACTGGCCGATGTAGTAGAAGGCTTCGTTGGCGTAGATGCTCCAGGGGAACTCGTTGGTGACCTTTCGGAGGGACATGAAGGCTTTGTCGAACTCGTTGAGGTTGTAGTAGCAGATGCCCTCGAGGTAGAGGGCTTCGGCCTGCTGGTCGGGGTCTTCGGAGTCGGCGAGCTGGCGGAACTGGCGGATGGCGAGCTCGTAGTTGCGCTTCTCCATGTGGTGCTGGCCGAGGGCGAGGAAGGCTTTGAAGCGCGCCTTGGCGGCGGGGAACATGCGGGGCACCGAGGAGAGGAGCTTGAGGGCGCGCTCCTCTTGTTTGAGCTCGAGGAGTTCGAGGCCGCGCTTGAGCATGTCGGCGGCCCGGTACTCGGTCTTCGCATCCTCGGCGGCATCGCCCTTGGCCGGCGGCTCGCCGCCCTGGCCCCAGCCGGCCGCGAGCAGTGCCATGAGAAACCACCTGCCGACACGGATCATCGGGCGCCGATGACGCATGAGGGGCTCCAGTCTGGTCTGAAAGGGGCAATCGGGAATCGGCAGTCGCAAGTGCCGTTACTCCTCTTCGAACACTCCGCCGCCCGTGGCCACGCCGTAGCCTTCGAGCATCTGGTGGGCCTTGGATGCCTCCTGAGAGGTCTTGTAGACCTTGAGGATTTTGCGTGCCTGAGCGATGGCTTTCTTGCTCTGGTTCGCCTGGTGGTAGTAGTGGGCCTTGTGCCAGGCGGCCTTGGAGGCCTCGTCGGGGAAGGAGTTTTCGATCTCCGAGAGGGTGTTGATGGCGTCGTCGAGCTTGCCCCAGCGGATGAAGCACTCCTGGATCGCCCATAGGGTGCCCGGGGGCTTGTTGATCTCGCGGTAGATCTTGATGGCGGCCTCGTAGTTCTGGAGCCGGTCCTTGTAGATCCAGGCCCGCCGTTCCTGGGCCTGGCCGGTCCAGTAGGCGTTGCCCATCTTCTCGACCTGTTCGAGCTGGGCCACGGCCTGAGCGTCCTTGTTCTCGTGGACGAGCAGTTCGGCTTCCTTGTAGCCGGCGTAGGGCGGGTCGGCGATGAGGCCGATGACGTAGCGGGCGCGGGGGAGGTCGTTGGCCTCGCGCAGGCGGTCCACCAGCCAGGCGTACTTGCCGTGCGCGTCGGCCTTGTCCTTGATCTGCCGGATGAGGGCGACCATTTCGTCCACGGCCTTGTCGCGTTCGGTCTTGTCGCCGTAGTGTTGCGAGAGGAACGAGATGGCGCGGGTGAGGTACTCCCAGGTCTGCTGGGCCTTGTCGTACCAGGGCTTCTGGGCCTTGTAGTACTCGAAGCACGCCTTCATGGCGGCGGCGCGTTCCTCGCGCTCGAACGCGGTGTAGTGGCCGCTGTTGCTGGGGAAGATGTGGTGGTGGGCCTTGTCAATCACCTGCTGGGCCATCCACACGCGGTGCTTCGGGTCGTCGCGGTTCTCGGCGGTGAGCAGCCAGGCGTCGTAGCCGGCGTAGTCCTTGCTCTTGATGTAGTGCACGATCAGGTTGTCGCGGGCCTGGCTAGCCTCGGTGTGGCTGGTCTTGGCGAAGTCGGCCACGGCCTGCTTCCAGAGCTTGACGGCCTGCTCGGTTTCCTTGTTCTTCCAATGGTTCTCGGCGAGCCGCGAGAGGGCGCCGGCGGCGAGGGGGTGCTTGGCGTAGGCCTCGTTGGCGAGCATTTCCTTCATCGTGGCGAGGCCCTGGCGCGTGTCGCCGTTCTCGAGGTGTGCGAGGCCGATGAAGTACTTGGCGGGCGCGGCGTCGGCCACGTCGTCGGCGAAGTAGTCGAGCACCTCGTTGTAGGTCTTGATGGCCTGGTTGCGCGTCTTGGCCTGCTGGAGGCAGTAGCCGCGCATGAAGAGCACGTAGGCGAGGGCCGCGGAGTCGGGGAACTGGATCTTGAATTTCTCGAACTCGCTGGCGGCGGCCTGGGGGTTGCCTTCCTTGAGCAGGCGGGCGGCCTTGTCGTACTGGGCGCGCTCGAAGACGTTGAGCTGGCGGTAGCGCTCGTTCGTCAGCTCCCAGGTCCAGTCGGCGGCCCGCAGGCTGGCCATGCCCAGGCTGGCCACGAGGGCGGCAAGTGCGATTCCGAGCTTGCGGCCTGCGGCGTGCGGTTCGCGGCTCCGGCAGAGGGGCGCAGCGCTTCTGCCAGTCCGCATGCCGCACTCCGCATTCCGCAGTTGGGGCCGCCTCACGTGCCTTCCTCCTCGAACCGCGCGAGCGCGTCCTCGGTGAGGCGGCCGCGCGCGATCTTGGCCCACTTGCTCTCGGGGTAGTCCCACGTGAGCTTCTTGAACGTCTGGTAGGCCTTGAGGTAATTGTGGTCCTTGAAGTACGAGTCGCCGAGCCAGTACATCGCCTCGGCGCGCACTTCCTTGTCGTCGGAGTACTCGTCAATGAGCCGTGTGAGGAGGGCGACCGATTCCTTGAAGTCTTCGAGTTTCATGTAGCACTGGGCGGAGAGGAAGAGGGCCTTGCAGGCGAGGGGGTGGGTGGGGTTGCGCTGCTGGAACTTGAAGAAGACCTTGCCCGCGACCTTGTAGGCTTTCTGCTTGTAGTAGTAGTTGCCGAGGCGCACGGTGGCGTCGGCCACGAGCGGGCTGTCGGGGTAGATGTAGGTGACCTTGACGTACTCTTCGCAGGCCTGCTCGTAGTTGCCCATTTTCTCGAGGCAGATGGCCTTCTTGAACTGGGAGCGGCTGGCGTATTCGCTGTCGGGCCAGTTGCTGATGATGTTGGAGTAGCGCCCGATGGCTTCCTGGTTCCTGTCGAGTTCCTGGGCGAGGTTGGCGAGCAGGAACTCGCCCTGGGCGGCGAGCGAGGTGCTGGGGTAGTCGCGCAGGGCCTCTTCGAGAATCTGCTTGCCGCGGGCGATCTCGTCGTTGGCGGTCTGCTCCTGGCCGAGTTTGCGGTGCTCCTTGGCCATCTCGAAGAGGGCCTCGGCCATGAGGAACCGCGTCTTCACGGCCATCTCGGGGTCCTTGAAGCGTTTGGTGAAGGTGGCCAGCTCGCAGTCCGCGCCATAGTGCACCTTGCCCCTGGCCACCACCTCCACCGGCTGGTCGGAGAGCATCGAGGTGTCGTCCACGTAGGTGAACGTCACCTCGTCGCCGAAGGCCACGCTGAGCACCTGGTCGTTGAGGTTCGGGGCGGGGGCGGCCGGCGCGGCGGCCTTCTTCGGCTCGTCCTTTTTGCCGGCCTCTTTGGGGTCCGCCTCCTTCTGCTCGGCCGGCGGGGCGGCGCCGGGCGCCGGCCTGGCGCCTTCGCCGAGGAACTCGGGCTTGAGGCTGCCCGTGAAGATGCCCGAATGGGGCAGCGTCTCCGAGAGTTCGAGGGTGAGCCGGTCGCCCGAGGCGGCGGCCACCTGCACGGTCACCTTGTCCTGCGCGTCGCTTCGGTCGTGGTCGGGGTCGGTGACGCGAACGTAGAAGCTCTCGCCGAGATGGATGGCTTCCTTCTGCACCGTGTAGGCCATGTCGAGCAGGTCGAGGCGGCCGTTCGAGAGCAGGCGCACCTTGGTGACGGTGACCTCTTTGGTCTCGACGTCCTCGACGCGGAGCTGGACGACGTCGGACCCGGCCACGATGAGCGTGGGGATGCGGTAGTAGTACTGGTTCACCTCGCCTTCGGCGGGTTGCGAGAACTCCTTGGTGCCGCCGACGACGAGGTCGTCAATCGGGTCGCCCGGGCTGCCGATCTGGAGGCGCACGATGCCGCTGAAGCGGCCCTCGGCGAGCCGCTCGTCGGCCAGGAAGCGCTCGAGGGACACCCCCGGCGGGGGCCGTCGTTCGGTTTTCGCGGGCTTGGGGCGCAGCACCTGGAGGTGGCGATAGCCTTTGTCGCGGGCCACGGTGGCGACGTCCTTGAGGTAGAGCGGCACCTTGAGCTCGACCGGCTTGCGGTTGGCCTTGGCGGCGGCCCGCAGCTCGGACTCGGCCACGGCGGTGATCTCGAAGACGCTGCCGGCGTTGAGGGCCACCTTGGGGTAGGTGAGCTCGATCAGCAGCGGGGCCTGCACGCTGGCCGTGACTTCGGCCACGACCTTCGGCTCGGCGGCGGGGGCCGGCGCGGGGGTCCCCTTGGGCGGTGCGGGCGCGGCGCCTTCGGCAGGCCCCGGCGTGCCCGCCTCGCCCTTCGCGCCGGCGGGGGCCTTGGGCGCTTCCTTCGGGGCCTCCTTGGGAGCTTCCTTGGGCGCCTCCTTGGGCGCTTCCTTGGGCGTTTCGGGCTTGGGCGGGGTGTTCGGGTCCTCATAGTCGGGGTGCCGCGCGATGATCTCGTCGCGGGTGATCACCAGGTCCTTGGCGCTCTTGCCCTTCATCACCATGCGGCGGAGCTGGGCCTTGGCCTCCTCGCTCTTGTCCTCGACGGTCTGGAGGGTGGTGCCGTAGACCGTGAGCGTGGGCTTGCTGCGGCCGGCCTCCTCGACGGTGTAGATGCGCTCGACGGGCACGCCGGGCTTGGTGTTCTCCTTGTCGAGGTAGCTGGCGGTGATGACGTCGCCCGGGGCGACCTTGAGGGTGTCTTTCTCGGTCTTGTCGCCGATGCGCAGGAGGGCGAGGAACACGCCGCTGTGGTTGTGGCGTTCGCCGCTGGTGTCATTCACCCAGGTCTCCAGGGCGTCGAGGGTGAGCTTCTCGCCGGCAGTGGTCTTGACTTCGACCTTCACGGTGTCGCGCTTGTCGGTGAGGTCCTCGTCGTAGTCGGTGAGCACGATCATGAGCTGGTCGCCGACGCGGCAGCGCTTGGCGGGCTGGTAGTCGGTCCAGCGTTCTTCGCCGCGCTGCTCGATGACCTCGTTGGCCAGCAGGAGCGTGCCGTTGTAGTAGGACGAGTTGAGGGCGGCGGTGAGGGTGGGGGTGTCCTTGGTGGCGCGCCGCTCGTCGGTGTAGGTGACTTCGATCTTGTCGCCGGGCGCGATCTCGAGGGTCGTGTTGGTGGTGCCGGTGGTGAAGTCCTCTTGGCCGGGCACCACGTCCTTGTCGTCGGCGTTCCTGATGGTGATCTTCTTGACGGTGACCGCCTCGCCGTCGAAGTCGTCGAAGACCCAGGTGAGGCGGCGCAGGCGGATCGGCTCGGGCAGGGTGACGGAGAAGCCCGTGTCGGTGGGGGTGATGTCAGCCTTGGGCTTCGCGCCTTCGGCGGCCTCGGTGCCGGGGAAGAGCCGGGCGGCGGGCACCACTTCCTGCTTCTGGCTGGGGCTGGACCACAGGAGGGTCATGGCCGCGTCGTTCTGGCCCTGGAAGTACTCGATGGCGATGTCGTACTTCTGGTCGGCCTTGAGGTCAATGGTCGCCTTGTTCTCTTTCACGGCGTGGGTGGTCCAGTCCTCGATGAGCTTCTGGCCGCCGAGGAAGAGGCGCACGCCGTCGTCGTTTCGGACGGTGAAGGTGTAGGTCTCGGAGAAGCGGGGCTGGATCTGGCCGGTCCAGCGGACGGAGAGGTTCTCGCGGCCCAGGGCGCGGTCGGGCGGCCGCTTGGAGAAGTCGAAGTCAATCACGGGGTCCACGCGGGTGAGGCGGAGCTGGGCGGGGTTGAGGCTGGTGCCGCTGAAGTACTCGCCCTTGAGGCCGTTGCCCTCGCCGCGGTAGCCCTTGGGCCAGGCGGCGAGCAGCAGTTCGTCGTCGGCCAGCGCGCCCAGGAGGGCGAGCTGCTTGACCTTCTTGGGCTCGGGCATCTCGAGCGACACGGTTTTCACGAGGTGCGAGCTCATCGTGTCCACGCCCAGCCACTTGGGCTTCTGGCCGTCGGCGAGGCTCGACCAGGCGTCCTGCTTCGTGGTGTTGATGGTGACGCTGGGGTCCTTGCCCTCCTGGGTGTCGGAGGCGGCGGCCTTGGGCAGCGGGATGCCTGTGGGCACGGCGGCGCGGAAGGTGCCGGTGTGGGGCCCGGTCTCCTCGAGCTTGTAGCCCTTCAGCAGGTCGCCCGAGCTGGTCTTGAGGTCCACCGGCACCGTGTCTTTCTCGTCGGTGAGGTCGCAATCGAGGTCGGTGACCTGGACGTAGATGGGGCTGCCTGGTCGGACGACGGAGCCGGACCGCCCCTCGAAGCGGCGGCTTTCGACCACGCCGCGTTCGCGCTGGAGGCGGAGTTCGAGGGCGCGCTTTTCGGCCTCTTCTTCGCTGAGGATTTCGCCGGCGCTGGCGACCAGGCGCGCGTCGTAGCGCACCTCGAGCGCCTTGGCCGGGTAGTTGAGGTCGTTGGCCTTCTGGAACTCGGGCTCGATGACGTACGAGATGGTGTCGTTGCCGCGGATCTCGAGCTGGAGGTTGCCTTTCTCGACCTTGCCGAGGGCGGTGGCGATGGTGCCGACGAAGAGGTTCTTCTCGCCCGAGCTGGGCAGCAGCTTCACGTGCTCCTCGTCGCCGCCGGGGGCGGTGGTGACGATGACCGGCACGGCGGCTCCGCCGCGGGCGATCGAGAGGTTGGCGTCCTGGAGCTTCAGCGTGAGCACGCGGCCGGGCACCGCGATGGTGCGCAGCTTGGGGTTGCCGATGAGCACTTCGGTGGAGGCGAGGCCGCGGGGCACGAGCAGCTTCAGCTCGCCCTCGAGCAGGCGGGCCTCGACGTGGTCGTGGCGGCGCTTGAAGACGTCCTTGAGCAGTTCCTTGGCGCGCTCGTAGTCGTTCTGCTCGTAGGCGATGCGCGCGTAGAGGTAGTAGGCTTCGGCCTGGGTCTCGAGGTTGTCGGATTCCACGAGCCGCTCGAGCTGGCTCTCGGCCGTGGTGTAGTCTTTGGTGAGGATGAGCAGGTTGATGAGGCGGTAGCGGGCCTTGTTGCCGGCGTCGGTGCGGGCGTAGCGCTTGTTGTTCTTGAGGCCCTCGTACTCGATGCGGGCGGCCTGGTAGTTCTGCATGTCGGAGTAGATGTCGCCCTTCGTGAGCGAGACGGCGGCGGCCACCTCGGGGTCGAGGTCGAACTCGCGCAGGAGCACGGTGAAGGAGAGCTCGAGGGCCTCCTTGAGGAGCTTCTGCTTGCGCATCTGGTCGAGGGTCCAGGCGACGAAGGCGGGGTCGAGGCTGGTCCAGTGCTCGGGCAGGAGCTTGAGTTTGGGCGCGGCCAGTTCCCAGGCCCGGGCCTCGTTGCCGAACGAGCGCGCCTGGGCGGCCATGTGCAGGTCGTAGGTCGGGTGGTTGGGGCCCACGGGCAGCAGGCCGGTGATCTCGCGGGCCACCTTGGCCTTGAGGATGGCGAGCTGCTTGCCGAACTCCTCGCCCGGGCGGTTGCGATGCTCGACCTCGTTGAGGAACACGTAGGCCAGCTCGTGGGCGCCCTGGGCCTGGAGCTTCTCGACGGCCGGCACGATGTGGTCGTTGTAGCACTTCGACCAGTCGTTCTCCCACCGCAGGATGCCGGCGTAGAGACGGGTGAGCTGGCTCACGGTGGGCCAGTCGCCCTTGCCGATCGACTCGGCGAGGCAGCGCTGCACGGGGGCGAAGAGCGAGCTGCCGCGCCCCGCGTGCCGCACGTTGGCCAGCACCATGTCGGTCTGGAGCCGCAGGAACCCGATGGCCTGGGCCTTCTCGGGGCCGTCGGGCCAGCCGGCGGCCACGCCGTTCACGTCGTCGAGCACCTGGTCGTACACGGTGCACAGGGGCCAGTCGGGCCGCGGCACGCGCTCGTAGAGGGGGCGCAGGCGCGTGAGCAGCGTGTGGAGGCGCTGGTTGGCGGCGAGCTTCTTCTCGGCTTCGACGGGCAGCGACTGGGCGATGGAGGCGACGGCCTCGATCTGCTGGGGCAGCGGCCGGCTGGCGAGGGCGCCGAAGTAGGCGTTGAGCCAGGCCTCGGCCTCCTTGGCCATCTCGAGCTTGGTGTAGAGGCCGTAGGCGTAGGACTCGGTGACGACGTTGTAGCTCTTCGTGCGATCCTCTTCGGCGCGGTAGAAGTCCCACAGGGCCTTGAGGAGGGCGGGAGCGGGCTTGCACGTGGGGCCGGCGCGCTGGTAGAGCGTGCTGATGAGGCCGCTGGCAAGCGCGCGGCTGGTGAACTGGAACCCGGGCATGGCCACCACCTTGGCCATTTCGTCGGCCACGAGCTGCGGGTCGAGGGCGTCCTGGGCGGCGAGATAGGTGAGCGCGTTCTCGCCGCCGAGGCGGTCGTAGCACGAGGCGAAGAGCGGCTTGGGGTCGGTGCGGGGGTTGAGCGCGTTGCGCAGCTGCGCCCAGACGGCGGGGTCGCCCTTGTCGGCGCCGGCGGTGAGTGCGACGTAGAAGGGGGCGATCTTGTGGAGGGTCGAGCGGCTCTGGTGCTCGCCCACGCGGCGGGCCAGGGCCTCCCAGCCCGAGCCGAGGTTGAGGCGGGGCGCGGTGAGCTCGGCCCACTGGCACAGGTGCTGGCGGTTGTTCCAGGAGGCGCCGCGGAGGCGGTCCACGATGCCCTGGATCAGCACGTCCTGAACGTTGGCCGTGGTCTCCCAGCCGCCGGCGATGCGGCCGCCGTAGGCCTTGAGGAAGCTGTTGTAGGCGTCCCAGGCCGCCTGCGGCACGTTCTGGCCGTCCAGGGGCAGGTTGTGCAGCGTCACGTGGGCGGCCAGGAGCGGGTCGCTGCCGGCCTTCTTGCCGTCGAGGTCGCGCTTCATCGCCTGGAAGGTCGGGTGGTCGGCCCAGGGGCGCTTCTTGTCCTGGTCGGTGATCTTGATCAGGTTGTTGAACAGATCGTTGAGGGGCCGGCTGGCGCCGCCCTTGGCCAGCACGTCCTGGAGGAGGGCGAGCTTGGCGTCCATCTGGATGTGCGGGCTGAGCATGACGTGGTGGTAGAGGCGCCCCCAGTCGAAGTTGCCGGGGAAGGCGTTCAGATACTCCTTGGCGATGGCGAGCACGGCGCCGCCGTTCTTGGCCTCGTTGTAGGCGGGGAGGGCCTGGCAGCGGAGCTCGAGGACTTCGTTGTAGCCCTTGCCCTGGGCCGCGGCGGCCAGGAGGGCCTCGAAGCCCTCGTTCTTGACGGCCGAGAGCAGCTCGCCGAAGAGCTGGGTGTCGGCGAGGGCGATGTGCTTCTTCACGAAGGCCACGGCCGCGGGGTTGGCCATGCCGCCCAGGTAGTTCCCGGCGATGCGCCGCACGTGCGGGCGCAGGGGCGCCGTGTTGGCGCCGAACTTGGCGCGCAGGGCGTCGAACCGCTGGGCCATCTGGTCGGGCGTGACGAGGGCCTTGCCCTGGAGGGCGAAGGCCTGCGGCGAATCCCCCAGGATCGAGAGGAACTGCTCGTAGTGGCTGGGGTCCTTGCTGTCGCGGTAGAGCGGCTCGAGGGCCAGGAACTTGCGGCCCTCGGCCAGGCGCGCGTTCTCGTCGGCGAACGAGCGGATGTTGCTGAAGCGATGGAAGACGCCCCACCAGAGCGGCTCCTTGGCCAAGGCCTGCACGGCGAAGGCGGCGGCGACCTGCTCCTCGGGCGTCATCGCGCGGGCGGCGTTGCCGAGCACCTGGTCGAGGTCGCTCCACTCGTCGGGCTTGCCCTTGAGCATGGCGGGCAGGAGCTGGACGAAGCGCTCCTTGTCGCCCCCGCCGAGTTCCATGCGGTCGGTGGAGGCCTTGAGGCGGCGATGCACGTGGCCGACCTGCTCGGGGGCGGGGAAGCGCTCGATGAGCAGGCTGGCGATCTCGACGGCGCGCTCGCCCTCGCCGGCCTGGAGCAGGCGGTCGAGCAGCAGGTTGCCCAGCGCCCAGGCCGTGCCGTCGGCGCCGAACAGGGCGACGTACTTCTTGAACTCCTCGGGGTACGAGTTGCGCTGGAGGAGGTAGCGGAGGGCGGCCGCCACCTTGTCGTTCCTGTCGTTCGACTGGCGCACGAAGGTGAGGAAGCGGGCGGCAGCGAGGTTGGTGTCGCCGGCGCGGTCGGCGATCTCGCCGCCGAGGTACAGCAGGTCGGGCGTCTGCGTGAGCTGGAGGAGCGCCGCGATGCGCTTGTGCGCCGTCACCACCCGCCCGCCGGCGAGCGCGGCGTCGAGCGACACGCGCAGCGCGTCCTCGGGCGGCTTCTCCTGCGCGAGGAGCTTCTCGAGCACGGCGTCCACCTGGTCGTGCTTCTTCTGGGCCAGGAGGGCGCGGGCCTCCTCCACGGCGCCGCCCGAGGCGCCGCTTGCCCAGCACGCGAGCACGGTGAGGATCAGCCCCGCGAGAGAACAGATCTTCCGCATCATGAGTCCCCGAACAGAGGTGAATCGGCGGCAGCCGGTGAACCTCCCGCGGGTTCGGGGCCCGCGGGAGGTTGGCTGTCTGGCTACTCTTCGTCCAACTCCAGCTTGATCGGGTCGTCGGTCGCCTTGCCGGCCGGCGTGAGGTCTTTGGGCTCGGTCATGCGCAGGCCCTTGCTCGAATGGGCGAACACGCGCACGTAGCCCCACAGGTCGGGGTGCAGCGCGGCCTCCGAGGGCGCGTCGGAGAGCACGCTGGTGGCTTTGTTGGCCCAGTAGTGGCGCCCGAGCACTCCGGTGCCGTCCGCGTCGGTGGCGAGCACACCCCAGTCGAGCTTCAGGCGAATCGGGCCTGAGGCCGCCGATGTCCCGGACGACTTCGGGAACTTCAGCCCCAGGGCCTCGAGCGGGATGGCCGCCTCCACCACGTACTGGGTGCTGCCTCCCGAGCGGGCCATGGCCACCGTGTCGAGTATCTTAACGAGATCGAACGTCAATTTCCAGACCGGGGAGACCACTTCCCATTTCTCCTCGGGCCGGGCCCCGGGCGCCACGGGGCGATAGAGGACGGCCACCGGCTTGTCGCCCATCCAGGTCATCAGCAGGCGCAGGTCGCCGGCCACGGCGGTCTTGCGGGCGGGGTCGGCCGCGGGGTCGGTGCCCAGGTGCAGGTCCGCGGCCGCGCCGGTCTTGAACAGCTTGTCCCATTGATTGCCGCTGTTCTTCATCGGCCCCAGGCCGCGCACCTCGTAGGCGAGGTAGAGGGTACGGTCGTCGTAGGCCATGCGGAGCGAGGCATTGTGCGAGACGCCCTGGATCTTGGCCGCATCCTCGGTCATCAGCGGGGTGGGCTCCACGCCGTCCCAGTCGCTCAGGCTGCCGTCGAGCTTCATGGGGTTCAGGGCGCGGAAGCAGTCGAGCACCTTCACGTCCTGGCGGGCGACGGCTTTGGCGTGGGCGATCTCCCACTCCTGGGCCTTGCGCACGTCGTCGGGCGCGACCGTGAGCTTGCCGCCGAGGCGTTGCGCCTGCTCGAGGCCGGCCACCTCGACCACGCTCACGTGGTTGTGGCCCGCCACGGCATAGTACTTGCCGTCCTCGAACGAGCGGCCGAAGTAGCCGCAGAAATGCTCCTGGCCGGCCGTCACGTCGTCGAGGCGCAGGCCGCGGGCGTGGTCGCGCATGGCCCAGGGCACACGCTGGGGGTCCCGAATGTCGCGGAAGATGGGGCCGACGAGCAGCCCGTCGCTCGTCCACACGTTCCACGAGCCGACGTTGGTCTTGAACACCACGAACTCGCCCAGCCCCTCCGCCTGCCGGCTGCCCTCAGCCGCCTGCCGGCTGGTGGTCTCGTGTCCCACCCAGCCGAACTCGCAGACGACCTGGGCCGGGTGCCAGGGGCCGGCGGTGTTGAGCGCGTGGCCGCCGGCGCCCTCGGTGCGGTACGACCAGAGCATCTCGCCCTCGGGCGTGTAGGCCGCCTCGGGGTTGCCCATGTGGAAGAACGTGCCGTTGTCCAGCCGATACAGCGTCGAGAGCCAGCCCTTCGTGGCCGGCTCGAGCTTCGGGAACTCCTTCTCCTCGTAGACCGGCACGCCGTCGGGCAGGAACTCCTTGACCTGGTAGCGCAGGGTGCCGGCCTGGACGCCGAGGTCGCGGTTGAACAGGCTCACGCCGTGGATGCGCTTGGGCGAGAAGGTGACTTCGGCCAGTTGCGGCTCGCCGTCGCCGTTGCGGTCGCTCCAGAGGAACTGGAAGTCCTCGAGCACCTGCTTGCCGAGGTGGCCGAGGATCTCGGGCGTGCGGAGCGCGGGGAAGTAGTTGGCCAGGCCCACAGCGGCCACGCGCCGCAGATGGTCTCTCTCATATAGATATACGATGCCGACCGGGATGTCGCTGGCCGGCTCGCGGGTGCGGGTGACCATGTAGACCCGGTCGCCGATCTTGACGGGCAGCTCGCCCGCCTCCCAGCCGTTGGGCCAGGTGTAGTTCTTCAGGCGGGTGGCGCCCTTGTCCCAGTCCAGCTCGAACTCCAGGTTGCCGTAGAACACGCGGCGCTTGTTCCACGGGTCGAGCACGCCGCCGCCGCCGTACGAGGTGTTGCCGAGTAACTCGCGGAGGAACTTGCCGTCGGTGGTCCACTGCACGATGCGCTTGGGCCAGTATTGCCACTCGACGGCCCACAGGTGGCCCGCCTTGTCAATGCTCAGGCTCGACACGTCGCCGAAGCGCGTGGGGTCCCACGGCCCCACCTTGAAGCCGCCCGGCGTGCCCAGGTCCCGCGCGTAGCGGTAACCTCCCGCGGCTTGCGAACCCGCTGGAGGTTGGTACACCCGCACGACCTGCCGGTCGGGCGCCTTGTCGAAGACGTAGAGAGCCCCGGCGCCATCGGCCGCGAGGGCCGTGGGCTTGACCAGGTCGGAGACGACAGCCTCGTGCTTGCCGCCGGCCAGGTCCAGCTTCAGCACACGGGTTCCCGACAGACAGAAGAGCTGGCCACCGGGGCCGAGGGCGAGCGGCCCGGGTTGTTCGATAGGGATTTCCTGGGTGATCTTCTTCGTCGCCACGTCGGCCACCTCGATGCGGCGGGTCACGAGCGGGTCGGCGGGAGCCTCGTCGCCCAGCGGTTGGAGCGGCGCGACGCCGTAGATGCGGCAACGGGTGGGGTCCATCTTCTGCCCGCCGCGGTCGGCGCGGATGCCGTAGCAGCCCGCCCGGTCGCTTTCGCGGTGAACCCATTGCTCGACGACCCGCAGGCGGATGGCGCGGGTGGTCACCTCGCGGCCGAAGTCCACGTAACCATCCATATAGCGGGCATTTGCGTTCATCTTGTCGTCGGGCCAGTAGAAGTAGCGCCGCGCCTGCTCGTAGGTGGCGAGAGGAGTCCAGCCCTCCCCGGCCGAGATGTCGGCCGGGGCGTTCTGCCCGTCGTAAGCCTCTATTTCAGTGCGCTTTCCGTCAATTTCCATGATGGCGATGCCGCGAATTCGCTGCGGCTCGGGCCACTCCATGACGTAAATGCCTGGCCTATCGGCGGTTACGGGCTCTGAGCGCTCGGCATCCCAGGAGCCATCGGGCGCGACCTTGCCCGAGTTCACCCGCACGGTGGCCGTGTTGGCGAGGCTCCTGAAGCGGCGACGGAGGAGCTTGGCGCCCTCGAGGCGGGCGGACCAGGCGCGCTCGTCCTTCTCCTCGTCGCCCTTTCGCGCGTCGAGTTTCAGGCCCTTGGCCTCGTCGGTCGTTTCCAGGGCGGCCTCCAGCTCGTCGTCTGCACCCTTGGTGAAGGTGAAGCGCAGGGCGCGGGTGATCGTGTTCGGGGGGCAGGGAACCACGTCCCAAGCCATTGTGGATTGAGGATTTCGGTCTGCGGTCCGGGGAGGGTAGAACACGGTCCAGCTCTTCGCGTTCTCGGCGTCGGGGGGGTAGGGTGCGTCGGGCTTGAGCACGCTGATCTTGAGCTTCACGTCCTCGAACGTCGGCAGAGGGAGCACGAGGCTGCCGATGGCCACGGGACGCTTGAGGGCCAGCACGATGTGCTGCTGGCGGCCCGGCCCCTTGGTGGATTCGAGGTAGCTGATGCCCCCATTATTGCCCGCCGGCGTGCCCTTGATCCGGAACAGCCGCACGAAGTCGTCGCGCGGGTCGGGCACGTAGTCCAGCCCCGACTGCTTCTTGCGCGGATAGGGCGGCAGGCAGTTCTCGATGTCCACGTCGCCGATGCCCACGGCGTTGTTCAGCCAGTCGCTGCCCGCGTCAATGGCCATGTAGAGCTTGCCGCCGGCGGCGGCCATGCCGCAGATGCCGCGCTGGCGCTTCTCGGTCTGGCTGAGCATCAGCAGCTCTTCGACCTTCTGCGTCGCAACGTCCACCGCCCACACGCGGTCCATGCCCTCTTCGCCCGAGGCGCTCCAGCCCTGGTTCTCGACGAACACCTTGCCGTCGGCGGCGGCCATGCGGCGCGGGCCGCTCCAGGCGGCGAAGCTGTGGATGCCCCAGAGCTTGCGCCCCTCGAGGGTGCAGGCGATGAAGCTCACGCCGCTCTCGGCGCAGGGGGCGCCCAGGAACACGAAGTCGCCGTCGGTGGCCGAGCTGCTGGGCGGCGTGTGGTCGGCCAGCCAGCCGCCGGGGCCGCTGGCGCCGTTGAGCCAGGGCGAGTTCTCGGGGTGATGGGCCTCGATGTTGGGGTACGGGGTCATCTGGTAGCGCAGTTCGAGCGGGGGATAGGCAATGGCCTTCCACTCATAAGTGCCTGGGGCCACGAAGTTTCCGCGCTCATCGCGGAGGTCCCAGCTCTCGGCGCCCGGGCCCTTCGAGCGGGCGGCGCGGGCGACGATGTTGCGCACCCGCCGCCCCTGGGCGTCGTTCACCACCATCGTGAGCCTGCGGTCCTCGGCCAGCGTGTAGGCGATCTGGAAGGGGGGCGGGGCCGTCTCGCGCTGGCGAGGCGCGGGCACAGGGGCCTCCCCCAGGTCCACATAGGCGTGCAGCGTCTCGATGCGGGCGATCTGCGCGGGATTCGTCTTCAGGATCACGAGCCGGATGCCGCGCGTCTTGAGCGGCTCGAAGGCGATCCAGCGCCCCTCGCCCGCCCGCTGCTCGGCGTAGTCGGCCAGACGCTTCCACTCGTTCTCCACGGCCGCCACGGGGCTGAGGGTGTCGGGCCCGCGGAAGACCTCGATGCGCAGCATCTCGAAGTTGTCGCGCAGGAACAGGCCCGAGAGCGTCTGCGCCTCGTCCCACGACAGCACGAACCAGCTCGGGTCCACGTCCGACACGGGCGGGCGGGGGATCCGCTCCTTCTGGTCCTTGCCCGTGTTCTGCCACGAGCCGGTGCCCGTGGTGATGCGCGCGGCGTGGTAGGTGTGGGGCGGGCCGAGCTGCGAGTACTGCGTGAACTCGCTCTCGGCCTGGGCCACGGCGTCGGGCGTCACGTTGTGCAGCCGCCGCGCCCCGAAGCGCCACTGCCGCAGGGTCGAGCGACGCGTCGAGCGGCGCTCGGTGAGCAGCACAGCCTGGGTCCTCGTGCCGGGCGGCAGGGTCACGAGGCGCGGATGGCCCTGGCCGGGATGGACGGGCGGCTTGAGCCATTGCTCCGCCTTCGCCGGGTCGGCGGGCAGCGGCGCGTCGGGCCTCAGGTAACAGAAATCCCCAGCCTCCACCCACGTGGAACCGAGGGCGACGGGCCGCTTGAAGGCGACCAGATAGTGGAAGGTCGAGCCCTTCTCGGGGTCGGCCGGCTCGCCGGCCGACCAGCCGCGGCTGTCGCGCGGCCGCGGCCCCAGGCCCAGCACGGCCAGCGCCTCGGCGGGGTCGGCGGGCGAGGGCACCCCGTCGTTGTATGTCCTGCACGCGGCGAGGTCTACGTCATCGGCCGCGAAGGCCGGGGCGAACAGGCCCCCGGGCTCGGGCCGCGCGGCGCCGCTCTCGCCCACGCTCCAAACGCCCGCAACCAGACACAAGATGACGGGGACACTGCCGGCGGGCCGGCGGGCTTGCCAACTCATCGCGCCACGGTCCTCCTGGCCCAGAGCCAGCCGGCTCCCGCGGACGGGGACTCCGCGGGGCGGCGAACGACTGATCCTCATTATAGGAATAAGGCGCCGCGAAAGCAAAGACAGAACGGCGCCTCACGGGCGTGGCTCTGCCGCCGCCGCGAGGTGAGCCAGTATGGCGCCTGGGCGATCGGGGCGGCTCGGCGGCCTCTCCGCCCATACTTGCTCAATTCCCTCCTCCTGCCAGTTGAGCAGGTATGGCGCTTTGGCGATCCGGGCGGCTTTACGGCCTTTCCACCCATACTTGCTCAATTCCCTCCCCCTCTCATTTGAGCAAGTATGGCGACTTGGCGCTCGGGCGGCGGTTGCGATGTGAACTTTGGCCTCCGCCAGGGCCACATTCTGCGCCTGGAACCGACCGGCGAGCCGCCCCTCCCGAACGCTCCAATACGTTCGGGAGGGTAAGGCCCCCGGCGCTCGCCTTTCCTGACACCCTCCCGAAGGGATCGGAACCTTCGGGAGGGAGGCCCGTGGAGCACGCGGAGGCCGGAAGGAGGCATGGCACTTCAGCCCCCTGCCCTGCCGCCTCGCCCGCCGCCGGGAGGTGATACAGCATGGCGCTCTGGCGATTCGAGGCCTTTTTCGGCCGCCATGCCCATGCTGTATCACTTTCTCCCTCTCCCTGGTGATACAGCATGGGCGCCTGTTGTCTGAATCCCGCTTGGGCAGCGCCCGATCCGCGGTTGGCGGCAACAGGCCCCTCGTGGTAAACTACGATGTCCTGCGAAACCACCCCCCCGAGAGTGAGCCGAAGTGAGCTACCGCGCCGTGCTGTTCGACCTCGACGGAACGCTGCTCGACACGCTGGAGGACCTGGCGGACTCCACCAACGCCGCCCTGATGCAGCTTGGCTTCCCGCCGCACCCCCTCGATGCCTACAGGTATTTCGTGGGCGACGGCGTCACGAACCTGATCCTGCGCACCCTGCCCGAGGCCCATCGCGACGAGCCGACCGTGGCCAGGGCCGTGGACCTGATGCGCCGCATCTACGGCGAGCACTGGGCCGACAAGACGCGGCCCTACCCCGGCATCCCCGAGCTGCTCGACGCCCTGGCCGCACGCGGCGTGAAGATGGCCGTGCTGTCGAACAAGCCGCACGAATCCACGCTGCTCTGTGTGGCCAGGCTGCTGCCCCGCTGGCGCTTCGACGCCGTCATCGGCCAGAGCAAGGCCGTGCCGCCCAAGCCCGATCTCGCGGGCGTCCGCACGATCATCGCCCAGCTCGGCGTCCCGGCCGAGCAGTTCCTCTATCTCGGCGACACGAACACCGACATGCAGACGGCCAACGCCGCGGGCATGTTCGCCGTGGGCGCCCTGTGGGGCTTCCGCCCCGCCGACGAGTTGCGCGAGGCGGGGGCGCGGGCGATGATTGGGAAGCCCGCCGATCTCCTCGCGCTCTTGTGACGCGATGGGAGCGGCCCGCCGTCGGCAGGAGGCAGTCGGCAGGGGGTTCGCCCTGTCATCGCGAGCTTGTCGAGCGACCTTTCAGGGGAGTAGACTGGCGTCACAAGGGCTGCTCTGTGGGTCGGCTTCGGGCCCCCGAAAGGTTCTTCGACAGGCGCGGAATGACAAGGGGGGGCGGGGGGCGCCGCAAGGAACCGCTGGAGGATGACGCGATGCAACGAAGCACCCTGTGTTTGTGGCTCATCTGCTGCGGCCTGGCGGGCGCGGCGGAAACGGGGTCCGAGGCCTTCGCCCGCCTCGTGGCCAAGGAACCGGGGCTGGTGGCCCAGTGGCGCTTCGAGGGCAACCTCGACGACGCCCGAGGCGCACTCAAGGGCGAAATCCGCGGCGGCCAGGCGGAGTTCGCCGACGGGCCCAACGGCGGCAAAGCCCTCGTGCTCGGGGCCAGGCGCGCCGTGACCATGGGCGAGGCACCCGCACTCGACCTCGAGACGACCAGCATCGAACTGTGGTTCAAGCCCACCTTCGCGCCCGGCGGCCAGGGCAACCCTTGTCTCATCTGCAAACGCAAGACCAGCGGCGAAACCCGCCTCAGCCTGCACCTCTGGAACGACTACAGCGGCCTCGCCTTCTGGAACGGCAAGGCGGTCGTCCGCTTCGCCCCAGCGGCGGGCCAACTGCGCCGCGGCGAGTGGCACTATCTGGTGCTCACCTGCGCGGGCAACGACCTGAAGCTCTACCTCGACGGCCTCCCCTGCCGCCAGTTCGCGGGCGCGGGCACCATCAGCTTCGAGAAGAAGGGCCTGCCCCTCCTCCTCGGCGCCGCCGACCTCAACGGCTTCGAATACTACGAGGGCGCGATGGACGAGGTGGCCGTCTACTCCCGCGTGCTGTCGCCCGTGGACATCGAGCGGCACATGGACGCGATGGGCGCGAAGAAGCGCATGACCCGCGAGGAGCTGGCCGCCCTCGCCGAGAAGGAACGCCTCGCCCGCGAACAGGTCCGCAAGAAGGACCTGGCCGCGATGATGACCGACGAGCGGCTCTTCGCCCGCGGCGAGAGCCGCGTCTACCAGGGCGAGTCTCTGGGCGCCATCCGCCTCCCAGTCGGCGGCATCGGCGCCGGCTCCATCCAGATTGACGGCAAGGCCGCCCGCCCCGTCTGGCACATCTTCAACAACATGAACCAGATGGCCGTGCCCGACAGCTTCTTCGCCATTCGCATCGCGGGCGACAAGCCGATCCTCAAGGCCCTCCAGACCGAGCCCGCCGGCGCCTACGCCGCCATGAAGGCCCTCTCCTTCCGTGGCGAATACCCCTTCGGCTGGTACGACTTCACCGACCCCGACGTGCCCCTGAAGGTGAGCCTCGAGACCTTCAACCCCCTCATCCCGCTGAACACCAAGGACTCCGCGATCCCCTGCGCCCTCTACAACGTCACGGTGAAGAACCCCACCGACAAGCCGGTCGAGGCCGCGGTGCTGGCCTATCAGCGTTACGGCGCCGGCACCGAGGGCCACAAGAGGGAGATGCGGCGCACCGAGCGCGCGACCATCCTCGACATGACCGGGGCCAAGCCCGGCAGCATGGCCCTCGCGGTCCTCGGCGCAGGCGAAGGCTCCGATGGCGCCCTCGCCTCCACGCTGAAACTCGATCCGGGCGCGAGCCGCACCGTCACGTTCATCCTCGCCTGGCACTTCCCCGGCGGGCGCCACGGCCAGGGCGGCTGGGGCGGCGAGGGCAACATGTACGAGAACTGGTGGCCCAACGCCGGCGCCGTGGCCGACGACGTGGCCGCCCGCCTCGACGACCTGACCCGGCTCACCCGCCTCTACCACGACACGCTCTACGCAAGCAATCTCCCCTATTGGCTCCTCGACCGCCTCAGCTCGCAACTCGCCGTGCTTCGCAGCCAGACGGTGTTCTGGACAAAGGCCGGCTACTTCGGCGGCTGGGAGGGCTGCGCCCCCGACAGCGGCTGCTGCAACGGCAACTGCAACCACGTGTGGCAATACGCCCAGAGCCACGCCCGCCTCTTCCCCGAAATCGGGCGTATCCTGCGCGAGCAGGAACTCCGCTTCATGGCCCCCAACGGCGCCATCCCCCACCGCCAGCCCGCCAGCCACCCCGCCTTCGACGGCCAGTGCGGCGGCATCCTGGGCGCCTACCGCGAGCACCTGTGCTCCCCCGACGGCGCCTGGCTCGCCCAACACTGGCCCGCCGTGAAGAAGGCGATGGACTTCCTCATCGCCACCCACGACAAGGACGAGGACGGCGTGCTGGCCGGCCCGCAGTGGAACACCCTCGATTGCAACACGGGCGGCAGCACCTCGTGGCTCGGCACGCTCTACCTCGCGGCCCTCGCCGCCAGTGAGAAGATGGCGCTCCTCCAGAAGGATGAGGCGGCTGCGGCCCGCTACAGGAGAATCCGCGAGAGCGGCTCGAAGAAGCAGGACGAATCGCTCTTCAACGGCGACTACTATATCCAGATTCCCGACCCCCAGCCGCACCGCGACTACCACGACGGCTGCCACATTGACCAGCTCCTCGGCCAGTGGTGGGCGCATCAGCTCGACCTCGGCTGGCTCTACCCGCCCGACCACTGCGCGAAGGCGATGCGGGCGCTCTTCCAGCACAACTTCCGCACCCACTTCCGCGGCGTGCCCCAGGCCCCGCGCAAGTTCGTGGCCGACGCCGATGCGGGCCTCCAGATGATCTGCTGGCCCAAGGACAACCGCCCGCCCAATCACACCATCTACGCCGACGAGGTGATGAGCGGCTTCGAATACTCGGCGGCCGCCATGATGCTCTACGCGGGCCTGATGAAGGAGGGCTTCGGGGTGGTCCGCGCCGCGGCCGACCGCTACGACGGGCGCCTGCGCACCGGCCTCACCCCCGGCGGCACAGCGTCCTGGGGCCACAGCGGCAACCCCTTCGGCGACGACGAGTGCGGCAAGTTCTACGCCCGCACGATGAGCATCTGGTCGCTGCTCCTGGCTTGCCAGGGGTTCATCTACGATGGCCCCGCCGGGGTCATCGGCTTCCGGCCGCGGTGGAGGCCCGAGGACCACGCGAGCTTCTGGAGCGGCGCCGAGGGCTGGGGCCTCTTCACCCAGAAGCGCCAGGCCGGCCGCCAGACCGCGCGGCTCGAGGTCCGCCACGGCAAGCTCCAGGTGAAGTCCCTCGTCTTCGAACTGCCAGAGGACGCCAGGCCCTCGAAGCTGGCGGTCAGCCTCGGCGACAGGCCGCTCGAGGCGACGCATGAGCTGGCCGCCAACAGGCTCACGGTCACCCTCCCCTCGCGCGTCAGCGTGGCCGAGGGCCAGACGCTCGGCTTGGAGGCCCGATGGTGAGTCGCCGAGCGGCGGCGCGGCGTTCTTTTCCCGCTTGACGCGGCGCATGGCCTGCGCCACAATTCGGGTAGAGGACGGGCGGTGTTCGTTGGGCATCTACGTGAGACCAGGAGCCTGACCATGAACCTCGCTCGTCTTTCCTTCATCTTCGCTCTCGCGTTGGCCGGGGTGGTTGGGGTGGGCGTGTACGTGTGGGCGGGCTGCGGCGCCTGCGGCCCGGCGGCGGCCCCGAGCGGGGCCAAGCCGGGCATCGCCACGACGACGCCGTTCAACGTGCTCGACGTCACCGGCCCGGCCAAGGGCGAGAAGCTCTGCTACATCTGCCGTTACGGCGGCAGGCCATCGGTCGTCATCTTCACGCGCACGACCACGGGCCACTTCGTGGACCTGGTGAAGGCGGTGGATAAGTTCGTCGCCGACCACAAGGAACAGCGCGCCGCCGCCTTCGCGGTACTGCTGGGCGAGGACAACGCAGCCAACCGCGAGGCCCTGACGAAGCTCGCCGCCGACCACAAGCTCTCGATCCCCCTGACCATCGCGGCCGACGGCGCGAAGGGCCCGAGCGCCTACAAGCTCGACTCCGCGTGCGCCACGCTGGCCCTGGTGGCCAACAAGAATAAGGTGGAAGCGGCGTTCACCGTCAAGTGCGATGCCGCCTCGTGCGACAACGCCCAGTGCAGCCCCGCGGCCGACGTGGTGGCCGCGGCCGACAGGCTGATCGGCGGCCACTGAGCCGCTGAGGCCGCGCCTCCTGACCCGGGCGGGCGCCTCCTCAGGGCGCCCGCCCGTCCCGCGCCTTCTGCCGCTTGCAATCGCGCGGCAACGCCCCTAAGATGGCCGCGCCAGGGAACCCGACGAACCGCCTGTGCCTCGTGGAGCCCGCTGGATGCATCGTACGACCTTGCTGCTCATCGTCGTGGCGGCCGCCGTCTCGGCGGGCGACCAGCCGCAGTGGGGCGAGCGCTTCAGCCGCAACATGGTCTCGCCCGAACGCGGCCTGCCCGAGTCCTTCGACCCGAAGACCGGCGAGAATGTCAAGTGGTCGGTCCCCCTCGGCACCGAAACCTACTCGTCGCCCATCGTGGCCGGCGGCCGCGTGTTCATCGGCACCAACAACAACCGCCCCCGCGACCCCCGCCACCAGGGCGACCGCGGCGTGCTGCTGTGCCTCGACGAAAGGACCGGCGACCTCGCCTGGCAGCTCGTCGTGCCCAAGATCACCGCCGACCCGCCCGACCCCTACCTCGACTGGCCCAACGCCGGCCTGTGCTCGCCGCCCACCGTCGAGGGCGACCGCGTTTACGCCGTCACCAACCGCGGCGAGGTGGTGTGCCTCGACCTCCACGGCCTCGCCAACGGCAACGACGGCCCCTACCAGGACGAGGGCCAGCACATGGCCCCCCAGGGCCGGCCCGCGATGACGCCCGGCCCGCTCGATGCCGACATCCTGTGGCTCTACGACCTGCGAGCCCAGTCGGGCGTCTACCCCAACGACGCCTTCCACGCCTCCATCCTGCTCCACGGCGACTTCCTCTACCTCAACACGTCGAACGGCGTGGACCGCACCCACCGCCGCAACCCGGCCCCCGACGCCCCGAGCCTGGTCGTGCTCGAGAAGGCCACGGGGCGTCTTGTGGCCCAGGACGACGAGCGGATCGGCGGCAAGGTCTACCACAGCACCTGGTCATCGCCCGCACTGGGCGAGGTCGGCGGCAAGCCGCTCGTCGTCTTCTGCGGCGGCGACGGCGTGGCCTATGGCTTCGCGGCCCTGGCCACGATGCCGCCCGCCGGCGACGTGGCCAAGCTCCAGCGCCTCTGGCGGTTCGACCCCGACCCCACCTCGCCCAAGGAGGACATCCACAAGTACAAGAACAATCGCGAAACAGGCCCCAGCAACATCAAGAGCATGCCCGTCTTCCACCAGGGCCGCGTCTACCTCACCGTGGGCGGCGACATCTGGTGGGGCAAGAACAAGGCCTGGCTCAAGTGCTTCGACGCCACGAAGACGGGGGACATCACGGCCAGCGCGGAACTGTGGTCCTATGACCTCAGGAATCACTGCTGCTCGACGCCCGCCGTCGTGGGGGACCTCGTGTTCGTGGCCGACTGCGGCCGTCTCGTACACTGCGTGGACGCCGCAACGGGCAAGGCCCACTGGACGCACGAGGCGAAGGGCGACTTCTGGGCCTCGCCGCTGGTGGCCGACGGCAAGCTCTACCTCGGCAGCCGGCGGGGCGAGTTCCACGTCTTCGCCGCCGACCGCGCGAAGAGGCTCCTCGCCTGCGTGCAACTCGACGGCGCCATCAACGGCACGGCCACAGCGGCCAACGGCACCCTCTACGTGGCCACCATGACCCGCCTCTACGCCCTCCGCGCCCAGGCGCCCCCGAAATGAGCGCGGCCCCCAGCCAGGCAAGGCCGTCCTCCAACACACCCCCTTGCACCCCGGCCCCCCTGCTTCCCTGGGTCCCGCCCTCACGCCAGTGTTTGCAATGGGCGGGGGCATCTGCTATAGTTGGTGAGTTAAAGTCGGCTCCCCGCCTCATGGGAGCCGCCCAGCGCGAAGGGGTAGCCAGAGATGAAACTTAGCGACCTGCTCAACGAGAGCGTGGTGAAGGTCGGGTTGGAATCGGAAGACAAGGAAGAACTGTTCGCGGAGATGATCGAACTCCTGGTACGCGCGGGACGCCTGGAGGACCGCGACCGGGCGCTCCAGGCCATCCTGGCCCGCGAGGAGATGGCCACCACCGGCATCGGCAGCGGCGTGGCCGTCCCCCATGGTAAGGAACCGTCCATCAAGTCCCTCCTCGTCGCCCTCGGCATCTCCAAGAAGGGCATCGAGTACGACGCCACCGACGGCGAGCCGGTGTACCTGGTCTTTCTGGTGCTTGCCGAGGCCAATAACCCCGGGCCGCACGTGCAGTGCCTGGGCGAGATCGCCCGCCTGCTTCAGGTGCCGGGCCTGAACGAACGCCTGCGCGCCGCGAAGAACGCGCGCGAGGTGCTCGACATCATCCGCGCCGAGGAGTAGCCCGGCCCGCCGCCTTCGACCCTCTGCGGAGCCACGAGGGGCCATGAAGGAAATCATCCAGGAACTCCTGCGGGTCGAGAGCCAGGCCCGCCAGCTCGTGGCCGAGGCCGAGGCCGAGGCCCAGCAGGCCGTGGCCGCCGCCAGGGCCCAGGCCCAGGCGCAAGCCGAGGAGAGCCGGCTGCGCGCCAGCGAGGAGGCGCAACGCCTGGTGGCCCAGCGGGCCGAAGAGGCCCGCCGCCAGAAGCAGGCCCGGCTCGAAGCCGCCGCGGCGGCCAACCGCGACGCCGCCCGCATCCCCCCATCGCTCGCCCAGCGCGCCGTCGAGGCCATCTGCCGCGCCGTGACGGGAGCCGACGATGCCACTCAGCGGTGACTTCGATTACATTCAGGCCAAGGTCCACGGCCTCCGCAGCCGCGTTTACGAGCTGGACCGCCTGGACGCCCTGTGCGACCTGCGCACCGTGGCCCAGCTCTGGCACCGCTTGTACCCCGAAGCCGACGCCCAGGGCCACCACGAACTCCAACGCCGCCTCCTGGCCGACCACGTGGCCGAGCTCGCCAGCGTCCAGCCCCACCTGCCCGAGCCTCTCGGCCCGCTCTACGCCTGGATGATGCGGCGGTTCCAGGTGGAGAACCTCAAGGTCATCCTCCGCGCCTGGAAGGCCCACGAACCGCCCGAGCGTGTGCTGCCGTTCCTGGCCCCCTTGCGCGGCGGCCTGGCCCTGGAGGCAGCCCCGCTGCTCCGAGCCGCCGACCTGGCGAGCTTTGTGCTCGGCATCCCCGAGCCGCAGCTCCGCGCCGCGGCGCTCGAGGCCGCCCCGCAGCACGCCGAGGCGGGCGAGACCTTCTTCGTCGAGGCCGCGCTCGACGCGGCTTACTACACCCGCCTCCTGTCGCTTGCCGCCGAGTTGCCGGCCCTCCACCGCCGCACGTGCGAACCGCTCGTGCGCCTGGAGGCGGCCATCTACAACACGCTGGCGATCTTCCGCCTCAAGCTCAACTACCATCTCGCCCAGGAGAAGGCCCGCGCCTTCCTGGCCCAGGGCGCCCTCCACCTTGTGCAGGTCGAGCGCCTGTTCGACTACCCCGACTTCCGCGACATGCTGGCCCACGTGCCGCGCGAGCTCGTGCGGCCCGAGGACGCCGCCCGCCTCTTCGCCATCGCCGACCTCGAGCGGGCCGTCTGGGAGCGCCTGCTGCGCGTGGCCAACCGCCAGTTCTACCGGTCCGTGGGCGACCTCGGCCTCGTCGTGGCCTTCTACACCGTCAAGCGCGTCGAATTGGCCAACCTCATCCGCGTGATCGAGGGCGTGCGCTACGGCCTCGCGCCCACCCTCATCCGCGAAGGGCTGATCCATCCGCGGCTGACCGCCGCCGCGTAGCGAGGGCCCGCACGTGCTCAAACCGGCCCCGATGAAACGCATCCGCCTCCTGATCCTCGAGCGCGACGTGCGCGCCGTCACCGAGGGCCTGGGCCGTCTGGGCGTGGTGCACCTCTCGCAGGCGCAGGCCACCGAGGGCGGCGAGCTCGTGAACGCCACGCGCCTCGGCGAGGAGTTGGGCCTCATCCACTCGCTCCTCGAGCGGGTGACCGCGCTCTGCGACGCGCTGGAGATCGGCGAGGACCGCCCCGCCGAGCAAGTGCCCTATGCCGACGCGCGCGAGCTGGACGCCGAGCTGGCGCCGCTCGAGCAGCGGCTGGCCGCCGTGCTGGAGCGGCGGAAGAGCCTGGACGCCGACATCGAGGCCGAGTACCAGGTGCTGCGCGACGCGGAGGCCTACCGGCCCATCGAAGTGGCGCCCGACCAGTTGCGCGACCTGGCCTTCCTGCACTTCGCCCTCGGCACCCTGCCATCGCGCGAGATCGCCCCGCTGCGCGAGAAGCTCGAGGGCAAGGCCGTGTTCCTGCCCTTCAAGTCGCCCGACGGCCGCCAGCGCGTCGTGGCCCTCGCCACCCGCGCGGCCCGCTTCGCCCTCGACTCGCTGCTGGCCGAGCACCACTTCGTGGCCGAGCGGCTGCCCGAGCGCACCGCGGGGGCGCCGGCCGACGTCTCGCGCAAGGCCGAAGAGCGGCTCCTGGCCCTCGCCAAGGAGCAGGAGGCCCTGCGCGCCGAAACCGCCGGCCTGGCCGCCGAACTGGGCGGCCGCCTCGCCGCCTGGCGCCAGCGCCTGCGCACCGACGAGCAGCTCCTCCACGCCCAGGCCTACTTCGGCCACACCAGCGCCACCTGCCTGATCGCCGGCTACGTGCCGTCGGTGCGCGTGGACGCGCTGCGCGAGGAGCTGCTGCGCCTGACCGACGGGCGGGTGGTCATCGAGGTGGCCGATCCGCCGGCCGCCGACCCCGACACCCCCACGCTGCTGGTGAACCCGCGGCTCCTGAAGCCGTTCGAGATGCTCGTCGCCGGCTACGGGCACCCGGGCTACCGCGAGATCGAGCCCACGCCGCTCGTCGCCCTCAGCTTCCTGCTGATGTTCGGCATCATGTTCGGCGACGTGGGCCAGGGCGCCGTGCTCCTGGCCGCAGGCCTTGCCCTGGCGCGCCGCGGCCGCACCGACAAGGTGCGCGACTTCGGCACCCTGCTCTGGCTGTGCGGCATCGTGGCCATGCTGTCGGGCTGGGTCTACGGCAGCGTGTTCGGCATCGAGCGGGTCCTCCAGCCGCCCTGGGGCGGGTGGTTCGCCCTCGATGTCACCCGCATCGAGTCGATCAAGCCCCTCCTCATCGCCACCGTGGGCCTCGGTGTGGTGATGATGACGCTGGGCGTGGTGCTCAACCTGATCAACCGCATCCAGGCGCGCGACTACTTCGCCCTGGTGATTGACAAGTTCGGCCTCGTGGGCTTCATCTTCTACTGGGGCGCGCTGGGCCTCGGCCTGCGCACGCTGGTGTGGGAGAGCGGGCCGCCCGCGGCCTGGGAGATCGGGGTGCTCGTGATCCTGCCGCTGGTTGTGCTGTTCTTCCGGGAGCCGCTGCACTATCTGATGACGCGGCGCGACCACACGCGCAAGGCGCACCTGCTCGCGGGGCTGATGGAGGGGTTTGTGGATATTCTCGAGACCGTGAGCGCCTACGCGGCGAACACGGTGTCGTTCGTGCGCGTGGGCGCCTTCGCCCTGGCGCACGCGGCGGTGTGCGTGGCGATCTTCGCTATCGAGCGCATGGTGCGCGGGGCGCCCGGCGGCCCGATGTGGAGCCTGCTGGTCGTCGTCTTCGGCAATGCGCTCGTCATCGGGCTCGAGGGGCTCGTGGTCTCCATCCAGGCGATGCGCCTGGAGTACTACGAGTTCTTCAGCAAGTTCTTCAGTGGCCAGGGAAAGGCCTATCATCCGTTCAAGCTCACCTAGGAGCCAGGAGGTCGCATGGAGAGCAAGCTGCGGGTGTCCATCATGATCTGGGCGGCGGCCGTGTTGCTGGTGGCGTTGCCGCTGGGGCTGGGCCTCAGCGCGGTGCTCGGCGGCGAGGAGCCGGCCAAGGAGGCCGAGAAGGCGCCCACGCTCAAGCGCGAGTCGGGCGAGAACATCGCCTTCGCCGTCAGCGTGGCCGTGACCACCTCGATGGCGTGCTTCAGCGCCGCCTATGCCGTGGGCAAGGTGGGCGCGGCCGCCCTCGGCGCGGCCAGCGAGCGGCCCGAGTTGCTCGGGCGGGCCCTCATCTTCGTCGGCCTCGCCGAAGGCATCGCCATCTATGGCCTCATCATCGCCATCCTGCTGCTCGGCTACCTCAGGTAGCCGCGCGGCCCCGGCGGCGAAGGCCACGGCCCGCGGGCGGAGCACGCCATGCACTACTACGTGATCGGCGACGAAGACACCGTGCTCGGTTTCCGCTACGCCGGCGTGCCGGGCGACATCGTGAAGAGCGCCGAGGCAGCGCACGACGCGCTCGAGCGCGTGCTGCGCCGGCGCGACGTGGTGATCCTCATCATGACCGATCGGGTGGCCGACTGGATCCGCCCCGAGGTGAACCGCGTGCATTTCGATTTCGAGCTGCCGCTGGTCGTCGAGGTGCCCGGGCCCGCCGGCCCGTCGCCCGAACGCAAGGACCTGCTGACCCTCATCCGCGAGGCCGTCGGCATCAAGGTCTAGCCACAGGAAACGCGAACCCATGGCGAGCGAGAAGGTCCTGTCGGACGAGATTCTCAAGGACGCGCAAACGAAGGCTGACCGCCTGCGCAAGCGCGGCGAGCGCGACGCGAAGAAGATCCTGGACGAGGCGGCGAAGGAGGCGGCCGCCGCGGCCGAACGCACCCTCCAGGTGGCCCGCGCCCGGGCCGACCGGGTGACGCAGTCGCTCCTGGCCACCGTAGAGCAGGACGTGCGCCGCGGCCTCCTCGCCGCGCGCGAGGCCGAGCTCGACCGGCTTTTCGAGGCCGCCCGCCAGCGCCTGGCGGACCGCTCCTCCTACGATCCCGCGGCCGTGCTCGCCGCGCTGGCGGCCCAGGCCATCGGCGCCATGCGGGCCGACCGCGTGGTGCTCGCCCTGGCCGAGGCCGACCGCGCGATCGCCACCGAGGCCTGGCGGGCCGACGTGCGCCGCCGTCTGGGACGCGACGTGGCCATCGAGGTCTCGCCCGAGCCCGCACCCATCGAGGGCGGCCTCATCGTCCGCTCGGCCGACGGGCGGCTGCTCTACGACAACTCGTTCGGGGCCAGGCTCCGCCGCCTGTGGCCCGAGCTCAGGAAGGAACTCGCCGCCGAGGTGTTCCAGGAGAACAGCCCGTAGCCCGTCGCCGGGGAAGGGGCCGGCGGCCCCGCCCGGCGGCGCACCACGGGGGTTCCGCGAAGGATAAGAGCGAAGCTATGCAAGGTCACGGCACCATCACCCGCATCTCCGGCCCCATCGTGCACGCCAGCGGCCTGGGCGACGCGATGATGTACGAGGTCGTCGAAGTCGGGCACCCGCGCCTCATGGGCGAGGTCATCCGCCTGCGCGGCGACCAGGCCACCCTCCAGGTCTACGAAGACACCACCGGCGTCCGCCCCGGCGAGCCGGTCTACCGCAGCGGCGCGCCGCTGTCGCTCTCGCTCGGCCCGGGCCTCATCGGGAACATCTACGACGGCATCCAGCGCCCGCTGCCCGAGATCGCGCGCGAGAGCGGCTGCTACATCCGCCGCGGCGAGAAGGTGCCCGCCCTGCCGCCCGAGAGGGCCTGGCACTTCGTGCCCTGCGTCGCCGCGGGCGCCGAGGTCGCGCCCGGCCACCTCCTCGGCACGGTGCAGGAGACGCCATGCATCCAGCACCGCATCCTGTGCCCGCCCGGCCTCCGCGGCACGCTGGCCCACGTGGCGCCCGAGGGCGGCTACAGGGTGGCCGACCCCGTGGCCGTGGTGCGCACGCCCGCGGGCGACCGCCAAGTGACAATGAGCCAGCGCTGGCCGGTGCGCCAGGCGCGGCCTTACGCCTTGCGCCTGCCGCCCACGGCCCCCCTCATCACCGGCCAGCGGGTGATTGACACGCTCTTCCCGATCAGCCGTGGCGGGGCCGCCGCCATTCCCGGCGGCTTCGGCACCGGCAAGACCATGACCCAGCACGCCCTGGCCAAGTGGAGCGACGCCGACCTCATCGTCTACGTGGGCTGCGGCGAGCGCGGCAACGAGATGACCGACGTGCTGACCAGCTTCCCCGAGCTCACCGATCCGCGCACCGGCCGCCCGCTGATGGAGCGCACGGTGCTCATCGCCAACACGTCGAACATGCCGGTCGCCGCGCGCGAAGTCTCCATCTACACCGGCATCACCATCGCCGAGTACTTCCGCGACATGGGCTACCACGTGGGCGTGATGGCCGACTCGACCTCGCGGTGGGCCGAGGCGCTCCGCGAGCTGGCGGCGCGCCTGGAGGAGATGCCGGCCGAGGAGGGCTTCCCCGCCTACCTGCCCAGCCGTCTGGCCGGCTTCTACGAGCGCGGCGGCGCCGTGGAGACCCTCGGCGGCCGGCGGGCCTCGATCAGCATCGTGGGCGCCGTGTCGCCGCCCGGCGGCGACTTCTCGGAGCCGGTCACCCAGCACACCCGCCGCTTCATCCGCTGCTTCTGGGCGCTCGACACCACGCTGGCCAACGCCCGCCACTACCCGGCCATCCACTGGCTGCGCAGCTACAGCGAGTACGTGGGCGACGTGGCCGAGTGGTGGCAGGAGATCGAGCCCGAGTGGCCGGCGCTGCGCCAGCGCCTCATCGAGCTGCTCCAGCGCGAGGACCGCCTCCAGCAGATCGTCAAGCTCGTCGGGCCCGACGTGCTGCCCGACACCCATCGCCTGGTGCTGCTGGTGGCCGAGATGATCAAGAACGGCTTCCTCCAGCAGAATGCCTTCGACGAAATCGACATGTACTGCCTGCCGCGCAAGCAGGCGGCCCTGATGCGCCTGATCGTGGAGTTCTACGAGCGCGCCGACCGCATCATCGCCAAGGGCGCGCCGCTCGTGCGCCTCCACGACCTGCCCTGCGTCAACGAGATCGTGCGCGCGCGCTCCACCGTGCCCAACGACCAGCCGCAGGGCCTCGACGCTGTGCGCGACCGCATGCGCGCCCAGCTCGGCGAGCTGGAAAGGAGCTACGCCTGATGCCCGTGGTGGACCATGGTCTGGAATATGTGGGCCTCGAACAGGTCAACGGCCCCCTCATCTTCATCGAGGCCGTGCGCGACGTCGGCTACGGCGAGGTCGTCGAGATCGCCGACGCCGAGGGCACCCCCCGCCTGGGCACGGTGCTCGACATCTCGGACCGCCACGCCGTGGTCCAGGTCCTCGAGGGCACCAGCGGCCTAGCGGGCCGCTCGACCCGCGTGCGCTTCCTCGGCAAGCCGCTGGGCCTGCCCGTGTCGCGGGCCATGCTGGGCCGCGTCTTCGACGGCATCGGACGGCCGCTCGACGGCGGCCCCGCCCCCTTGAGCCGCGAGGAGCGCGACATCAATGGCCAGCCGGTCAACCCCTTCTCGCGCCGCTACCCGCGCGACTTCATCCAGACCGGCATCTCGGCAATTGACGGCATGAACACCCTGGTGCGCGGGCAGAAGCTGCCGATCTTCTCGGGCAGCGGCCTGCCGCACGACCGCATCGCCGCGCAGATCGCCCGCCAGGCCCGGCTGCTCGACCAGAACGTGAACTTCGCTATCGTCTTCGGCGCCATGGGCGTCAAGCACGACGTCGCGCAGTTCTTCACCCGCTCGTTCGAGGAGAGTGGCGTGCTCGGCAACGTGGCGCTCTTCCTCAGCCTCGCCAGCGCGCCCTCCATCGAGCGCCTGCTCACCCCGCGGTCTGCCCTCACGCTCGCCGAGCACCTGGCCTTCGACTGCGGCTTGCACGTGCTCGTGCTGCTCACCGATATGACCAACTACTGCGAATCGCTGCGCGAGATCGGCACGGCCCGCGGCGAGATTCCCGCCCGCAAGGGCTATCCCGGCTACCTCTACAGCGACCTCGCCTCGATCTACGAACGGGCCGGGCGCGTCGAAGGCTCCGAAGGCTCGATCACCCAGATGGCCATCCTCACCATGCCCAGCGACGACATCTCGCACCCCGTGCCCGATCTCACGGGCTACATCACCGAGGGCCAGATCGTGCTGGAGCGCGACCTCTTCCAGCGCGGCATCTACCCGCCCATCGCCGGCCTGCCCAGCCTCTCGCGCCTGATGAAAGACGGCATCGGCAAGGGGCGCACCCGCGAGGACCACGCACCGCTGGCCAGCCAGCTCTTCGCCGCCTACGCCGTGGTCAAGCGCGTGCGCGGCCTCGCCGCCGTCATCGGCGAGGAGGAGCTCCCGCCCCTCGACAAAGGCTACCTGGCCTTTGGCGAAGCCTTCGAGCGCCGCTTCCTCGCCCAGGGCGAGGACGAGAATCGCACGATCGAGCAGACGCTGGACCTCGGCTGGGACGTGCTGTCGCTGCTCCCGCGCTCGGAGCTTCATCGCATCAGCGAGGCGCTGCTCGACGCCCACTACAAGGCCGCCGTCGAGACCAAAGTGGTCGAACGCAAAGAGACCGGCGCCGCGGGAAGCGCGGACGCCGAAGCGGTGGAACGTCGCAAACTGGAACCCGGCGCCCCGATGCTGCCATCCCAGGAGGTCTGAGCCGTGGCCAAGCTCGAGGTCCCGCCCACCAAGTCCAGCCTCCTCGCCCTCGAGCGCAGCCTGGAGTTCGCCCAGGAGGGCTACGAGCTGCTCGAGCAGAAGCGGCAGATTCTCGTGCTGGAGCTCATGAGCCGCCTGGAGGCCGCCAAGCGCGCGCAGAAGGACGTGGACGAGGCGATGGCTGCGGCCTTCGCGGCGTTGCGCGAAGCGGCGCTGCGCAGCGGCACCGAGGCCCTCGCCCGCGAGGCGCTGGGCATCGTGCGCCGCCACAAGCTCGACTACCGCGGCCGCCCCGTGATGGGCATTGACCTGCCCACCGTGACGGCCGAGCACGAGGCCCCGAAGCCCGAGTTCAGCACCGCCTCGGGCAGCGCGGCCTCCGACGACGTAATGGCCCACTTCACCCGAGCGCTCGACGCCCTGGCGCGCCTCGCCGAGGTCGAGAACGCCGTCCTCCGCCTCGCCTCCGAGGTGCGCCGCACCCAGCGCCGCGTCAACGCACTCGACAAAGTCTTCATCCCCGACTACCAGGAGACCGTGAACTACATCGAAGACGTCCTCGAAGAGCGTGAACGGGAGCAGTTCGTGATCATGAAGATGGCCAAAGGCCAGGCATAACGAATGGCACAGCAACCGTTTCGGCACATCCTCGTGTTGGTGGACGGCACCGAGTCGTCGTTCAAGGCGGCCGAGAGCGCCGTGCAGATCGCCAGGGCCGAGAAGGCGCAACTCACCGCCGTGGGCATCGTGGACACGGCGACGCTCAAGCACCTCCTCTCCACCCACATCATGGTGGCGGCGGAGATGGAGGAGTACGAGCGCGACCTCGAGGCCTCGGGCCGCAAGCACCTGGCCTACGTGGCCGACCTCGCGGCCGAGCACGGCGTGAAGGCCCGCACCGTGCTGCTCAAGGGCGCGGTCCACAGCGCCGTGCTGGCCGAGCAGAAGGCGAGCGGCGCCGACCTCATCGTCATCGGCGCCTTCCGCTGGAGCCTGTGCCACCGCGACCAGGCCGCGCGCGAGCGGCAGCTCATCCTCGACGAGGCCCCCTGCCCCGTTCTCGTCGTCCGCTAGACGGCGGGCCGGCGGCGGAGCGGAGGCGCCTTGCGAGGACCCGCCGTCCGCGCGCCCGCCCAGAGGCCGGCCTCCCGCAGTCTTGGAGCGTGCGGGGGCACCGTGGAGGCCCGCCAAGCCTATGGCGAAGCACATCGGCATTGTCGCGTGCAGCGCGGAGGGGGCAGCCCTCTGCTACCGCACGATCTGTGCGGAAGCGTCCGCCCGGATGGGCGAACACGCGCATCCCGAAACCACCATGCACACCCACCCCCTCGCCGCCTACATGGTGCACATTCGCTCCGGCGAGTGGGCCGCCGTGGCCGAGCTGATGCTCTCGTCGGCCCACAAGCTGGCTGCCGTGGGCGCCGACTTCGCCATCTGCCCCGACAACACGATCCACCAGGCCTTCGGCCTCGTCGAGCCGCGCTCGCCCATCCCCTGGCTGCACATCGCCCGCATCGTGGCCTTCGAGGCCAAGCGGCGCGGGTTCGCGCGCCTCGGCATTCTCGGCACCCGCTACCTGATGGAGGGCCCAGTCTACCCCGAGGCCTTAGCCCCCGCGGGCATCGCCGCTCTCGTGCCCGACGAGGCCGACCGCGAGCGGATTGACGCCATCATCTTCCGGGAGCTGGTCAACGCCGTCTTCACCGAGGAGTCGCGGCTCTACCTCAACGCCGTGATGGCGAGGCTCCGCGCACGCGGGGCCGATGCGGCCGTGCTCGGCTGCACGGAGATTCCGTTGCTCGTGCGGCCCGACGAGGCGCCTCTGCCCACCCTCGACTCCACCCGCCTCCTGGCCCGCGCGGCGCTGGCCTGCGCAATTGGCGCTTGAAATCAAGCGGGCTTTGCGCGATGCTGTACAGTGATGAAGACGACGCGCCCCCAATCCCTGATGGCCCTGGCTTGCATCGGCGCGTATGTGCTGATGGCCCAGGTGGAGCTGGTGCTGTGCGTGAGCGCCGACGGCCGCGTGGCTCTCGAGGCCGCGGCCTGCGGCTGTTGCGACCAGTGCGCTGACTCCGCCGCAAGCCCGCTTCAGCGCGCGCCCCAACCCACCGTGGCCAGGGGCAAAGGCTCGTGCAGCTTCTGCTGCGTGGACACGGCGGTCCACGTCAATGGCGTGGCGGTCCAGCCGTCGGCGGGCCATTCCTCCAAGCTGCACGAACGGGCGCCGGCCGCTTCAGCCCTGGCCGTGCCGCCCGCCGGTGTGACGCCCGCGGCGGCGGTCCCCGCGTCCCACGCCCCGCCGCCGAATGCCGGCTTCCAATCCCTCCAGACCGTGGTTCTGCGGATCTAGCCCTCTCACGTCCGATGCCGTGCGTGTGGCCCCCGCGGCGGAGGCTCCGCCGTCCGGGGGCGATCCCTGGCGTTGGCGGCCACTGGGCCGCGAGCGAGCGAGAGGAACCCGAATGGTCGGCAGAGCGTGCGTTCTTGCAGGCATCTTTCTTGCCCTGGTGGCGGGTGGCTGCGCCACCCCGCAACCGGGCCGCGTGGCACCGCCCGAGCGCCGCCCCCTGGGCCGCGACCTGACCGCCTTCGAGGCGCCAGCCGATGCCGCGGTCCCCCGCCCGGAAATCGAGGAGCCCAAGGGGCCGCTCACCCTGCGCGAGGCGCTGGCCCTGGCGCTGCTGCATAGCCCCGAGCTGGCGGAAAGCGCGTGGGACATTCGCATGGCCGAGGCCAGGGTGCTCCAGGCCGGCCTGGGGCCGAATCCCGAGCTGGGGTTCGACTCCGAAGGCTTCGGCGGCACACGGGACAAGAAGGGCTTCGGAAACGCCGAGGGGTCGTTGAGCCTCGCCTACACTATCGAGCTGGGCGGCAAGCGGCTCAAGCGCGTCCGCGCCGCTGAGGCCGAGGGCCGTCTCGCCGCGTGGGACTACGAGACCAAGCGCCTCGACGTGCTCACCGCCACGGCCAAAGCGTTCATCGCCCTGGTGGCCGCGCAGGAACAGGTGGCGCTCGCCGAAGAACTCGTCGCCCTCGCGGAGAGTATCCTCCGCAACGTCGCGGAGCGGGTCAAGGCGGGCAAGGTGTCGCCGCTCGAAGAGCACAAGGCCAAGGGCGAGCTGGCCTCGGCCCGCATCGCGCGCGAGCAGGCCCGACACCGGGTCGCCGCTGCCCGCCGCCGACTCGCCACGTTCTGGGGCGGCGCCGAGCCGGCCTTCGAGCGGGCCGTGGGCGACCTGGCCGCCGCGGCGCCACCGCCCCCCGAGACGAGCCTCGCGGGCCTGCTGGCGCAGAACCCCGACCTGGAGCGCTGGGCCGACGAGGCCGCGCAGCGCCGGGCTGCGCTGGAGCTGGAAAAGGCCAACCGCTGGCCCGACCTCAACCTGTCGCCCGGCCTCGGCTACTTCGGGGAGTCGGGCGCCTTCGCCTGGCTCTTCGGCTGGGCGCTGCCGCTCACGGTGCGGAACCGCAACCAGGGCGCGATTCTGGAGGCCACGCACAGTGTGGCCAAGGCCGCCGAGATGCGCCGCGCGGCCGAGGCGAAGGCCCGAGCCGAGCTGGCCGAGGCCTACAGCGAGCTCGCCGCCGCGTTCGAGGAGATACGCGGCATCCGGGCCGAGGTGCTGCCGGCGGCCCAAGCCGCCTACGATGCGGCGAGCGCGGGCTTCCGAGAAGGCAAGTTTCCCTTCCTCGACGTGCTCGACGCCCAGCGCACCCTGTTCGACGCCCGCGGCAACCTCCTCACCGCCCTGGCCGAATACCACAAGGCCCTGGCCGACGTCGAGCGCCTCATCGGCCAGAGCGTCCCCCTCTCTCCCGTCCCCCAACCTCCCGCGGCTGCGGAACCCGCGGGAGGTTCTGCTGCGGGAGGGCCATCGGAAAGGAGCCAGCCATGAAGAAGCTGCTCGCCGCCCTCAGCCATGCGGGCTGGGCGCTGTTCGTCTTCACCGCCCTCACGGGCCTTTTCCTCTGGCGCACGGGCAGCCTTCAGATTCGCCTGACCGGCGCCCCGGCCGCCGCGGACCCCGGCGCGAGTCACGCCCACGGCGACGCCTGCGAGCACGACGCGCCCGAACCCGGCGCCCACAAACACGGCGCAGGCTGCGCCCACGACGAACCGAAGAAGGCCGACGCCCATGAGCACGGCGAAGCCTGTGCGCACGAGGGCGAGGCCGACTGGTGCGCTGAGCACAAGGTGCCCGAATCGGCCTGCACCCGCTGCAACCCCGGCCTGATCGCCAAGTTCAAGGAGAAGGGCGACTGGTGCGACGGGCACAACCTGCCCGAATCGCAGTGCGTGAAGTGCAACCCCGACGCCGCCGCGAAGCTCAAGCCGCCGCCGGCCGTGGCGGCCGCCGCCGCGCAGGCCAGGTGCGAGCACGGCGTGGCCAAGATTGACTGCGACAACTGCCGCTTCGAGGTGGGCGCCGTGAAGGTGCGGCCCGACGTGGCCAAGGCCCTCCTCAAGCCGGCCAGGGTCCAGCACCAGGAGTTGGCCACCACAATGAGGCTGACCGGCCAGGTGCAACTTGACGAGACCCGCGTGGTGGACGTGGCGCCGCCTGCCCCTGGGCGCGTGGTGCGCGTCCAAGCCGTCCTCGGCCAGGCCGTCAGCGAGGGCGACGTGCTGGCCATCGTCCACTCGGCGGAGTTCGGGGTGGCCAAGGCCGGCTATCTGGACGCCTGGACGAAGCTGGAGCTGGCCCGCCGCGAGCAGGAGCGTCAGGCGGCGCTCAGCGGCGCGCTGGAGAAGGCCCTGGAGCACCTGGCCACCGACCACGGCGTGCCCGGCAAGTGCGACCCGCTGAGGGGCAATTGCTTGCCCCAGGCGCCGTTGGGCGAATGGCGCGCGAAGCTCCTCGGCGCGGCCGCCAAGCTGCGCCTCGCCCACTCGGTCTACGGCCGCGAGAAGGCGCTGCTCGACAAGCAGGCCTCGAGCCGCGCCGAGTTCGAGCAGGCCGAGCACGAGTTGCACGCGGCCCAGGTGGAGTACACCGCGCTCGTGGACGAGGCGCAGCTCGGCCTTCACTTGGAGAAGCTGCGCGCCGACAACGCTGCCCGCCAGGCCGAAATCGCCCTCACCGCCGCCGAACAGCAGCTTCACATCTTCGGGCTCGACGACGCCGCGGTGGCCGCCCTGCGTACGGAGAAGGAGAACGGCGGCTTCGCCCACCTGGCCGTGCGGGCGCCCCGGGCCGGCACCATTCTCACCCGCGCCGCGGCCGAGGGCAAGTTCGTGGAGGCCAAGGAAAGCCTCTTCGCGCTCGGCGACCTGTCCAACGTCTGGGTCTGGTGCAACGTCTACGAGCGCGACCTCGGCCCTCTCCACGCCGCGCTGGCCGAGGGCCAGCCGCCGCACGCCTGTGTGCGCGTGGCCGCCTTCGGCGACGAGCCGTTCTGCGGCGTGATTGACCTCATCGGCAGCATCGTGGACGAGAAGACCCGCACGGTGCGCGTGCGGGTGCAGGTGGACAACGCCCAGGGCAAGCTCAAGCCGGGCATGTTCGCCAACGTCGAAATCCAGTTCGCCAGCGGCAAGCAGGCGGCCTTCGTGCCGCGCGAGGCCGTGCTTGCGGACGAGGGCAGGCAATTCGTGTTCCAGGAGATGCAGGACGGCCTGTGGCTGCGCCGCGACGTGGCGACGGGCCGCACCCAGGGCCGCCTGGTGGAGATCGTGAGCGGCCTCGACCCCGACGCCACCGTGGCCGCGGGCGGGGCCTTCATGCTCAAGAGCGACATCCTGCGTTCTAAGATGGGCGCGGGGTGAGCAGACTAGTTGCCCGGGGACAGTTCGTCCCCGTCCACCCGTCCTTGTTCTCGAAGCGTTGTGTGGTATTGGGAGTTCGGTGTCAGGGGTCCGGTTCGCGCGGATTCGCGTGATTCGCGGTCGTTTTGAGGCTTCACTCCATGCTCGATCACGCCCTTCAATTCGTCCTGCGCCAGCGCCTCCTGGTGGTTCTTGGCGGCGCGCTGGCGCTCGCCGCCGGCGTCGCGGCCTGGCGGCGTCTGCCGATTGACGCCTTCCCCGACGTGACCAACGTGCAGGTGATGGTGCTCACCAACGCCCCCGGCCTGGCGCCCGGCGAGGTCGAGCGCCTCATCACCTTCCCCATCGAGGTCGAAATGAGCGGCCTGCCCGACGTCCAGCAGGTCCGCTCGCTCTCCAAGAGCGGCCTTTCGCAGGTCGTCGTGATCTTCGAGGACCACGTAGACACGTATTTCGCCCGCGAACTGGTCTTCCAGCGCCTGGCCGCGGCGCGCGAGCAGCTCCCGGAGGGCATCGAGCCCGAACTCGGCCCCATCTCCACCGGCCTCGGCGAGATCTTCCAATACGCCCTCCTGGCCGGCCACTACTGTCCCAGCCACCCTCGTGTCTGGGCCGAGGAGCCCGGCCGGTGCCCCGACTGCGGCGCCGCGCTGCGCCGGAACGATGCCGACCTGATGGACCTGCGCACACTTCAGGACTGGGTGGTGGCGCCCCAGCTCCGGCGCCTCGCCGGCATCACCGAGGTGAACAGCTTCGGCGGCCTGGTCAAGCAGTTCCACGTGGTGCCCGACCCCGACAGGCTGCTGAAATACGACCTCTCGCTCCGCGACATTCTGGAGGCCTTGGAAGCCAACAACGCCAACGCGCCCGGCGGCTTCATCGTGAAGGACTGGGAGCAGATCAACCTCGTATCGAAGGGCCTGCTGCGCGACGTCGCCGACATCGAGCGGATCGTGCTCAAAGCGGAAGATGGCACGCCCGTCTACCTCGGGGACCTGGCGGAGGTGAAGATCGGCCATCAGACCCGCCACGGCGTCGTGACCCGCGACGGCAAGGGCGAGGTGGTGATCGGCATGACGATCATGCTGAAGGACGCGAACTCGAAGATCGTGGTGGACCGTGTGCGGGCCGCCGTGCCCGAGATCCAGAAGACCCTGCCGCCGGGGGTGAAGGTCGAGCCGTTCTACGATCGCACGTCGCTGATCCAGGCCTGCGTGAACACCGTGTCGAGCGCGCTCCTCCAGGGCGCCGGGCTCGTGCTCGTGGTGCTGTTTCTCATCCTGTGGGACTTGCGGGCCGCGGTCACCGTGGCCCTCACCGTGCCGCTGGCAGCCAGCGCGGCTTTCCTGCTCATGGGCTGGCAGGGCGTGACCGCTAACCTGATGAGCCTGGGCGGCCTGGCCATCGCCGTGGGCATGGTGGTGGACGGCGGCATCGTGATGACGGAGAACATCGCGCGCCACATGCGCGAGCGGGCCGAGACGGGGCTGTCGCGCGCCGAGATTGCCCTCGACGCCGCGCGCGAGGTGGCCGCGCCCATGGCCTTCGCCATCCTGATCATCATGGTCGTGTTCCTGCCGCTCTTCACCCTCGAGTCGCTCGAGGGCAAGATGTTCAAGCCCCTGGCGCTCACGATGTGCTTCGCGATGGTGGGCGCGCTCGTGGCCGCGCTCACGGTCGTGCCGGCCCTGGCGTCGCTGGTGGTGAAGCGCGCCGCGCCGGCGGCGCGCGGCGATCTCGTCACCCGCCTCTTCGAACGGCTCTACACGCCGCTGCTGCGGCTGGCCCTGCGCGGGCGCGGGATCACCGTGGCTGTGGCGGCGGCGGCCATGGTCGGCACGTTCTCGCTCCTGCCGCAGCTCGGCACCGAGTTCCTCCCTGCTCTCGACGAGGGGGCGTTGGCGATCAACGTGGTGCGCCTGCCCACGGCCGGCGCCGAGGGCTCGGCCCTCCAGTGCTCGGCCATCGAGCGCCGGCTCCTCGCCGCCATCCCCGAAGTCACCACCGTGGTGTCGAAGACCGGCCGCGCCGAGATCGCCGAGGACCCGATGGGGCCGGAGCAGAGCGACATCTTCGTCATGCTCAAGCCCCAGGCCGAGTGGACGCCTGGCCGCACCCGCGAGGGCCTCCTCGAGGCGGTGCGCGCCGAGCTGGCCGCATTCCCGGGCATGAACGCGGCCTTCTCGCAGCCCATCGCGCTGCGCGTCAACGAGCTGATCAGCGGTATCAAGAGCGACCTCGCCGTGAAGATCTTCGGCGAGGACATGGCCATCCTCCAGGCCACCGCCGAGCGGATCGCGCCCATCCTCACCTCCATCCACGGAGCGCGCGACATCAAGATCGAGCAGATCTCGGGCTTCTCGGAACTCGAGGTGCAGATGGACCGCGCGGCCATGGCCCGCCACAAAGTGAACGCGGCCGACATCAACCTGCTCATCGAGGCCGCCGTAGGCGGCAAGGTGGCCACCACGCTCTTCGAGGGCCAGCGCCGCTTCGCCGTGCAGGTGCGCTACCCGGCCAGCCGCCGCAGCGACCCCGAGGCCATCGAGCGCCTCCTCGTGCCCTCGCCCGCCGGCTACCACGTGCCTCTAGGCGACCTGGCCCGAATCCGCGAGGTGCAAACCCCCGCCCAGGTGAGCCGCGAGGACTCCAGCCGCCGCCTCGTCGTGGAGTGCAACGTGCGCGGGCGCGACATCGGCAGCTTCGTCGAGGAGGCCAAGGCGAAACTCGCCGCCGTCGAGCAAGGGCTGCCCCAAGGCTACCGCCTCACCTGGGGCGGCCAGTTCGAGAACCAGGAGCGGGCCATGGCCCGCTTGCGGGTCGTCGTGCCCGTCGCCATCCTGCTCATCCTCGTGCTGCTGCTCGCGGCGCTCGGCTCGCTCAAGAGCGCCGTGCTCGTGCTCTTGGCCCTCCCGTTCGCGGTGGTGGGCGGCATCCTGGCCATCTATGTGCTGGGCCTCAACCTCAGCGTGTCGGCCTCCATCGGCTTCATCGCGCTCTTCGGCGTCGCCGTGGAGGACGGCTTGGTGCTCGTGAGCTTCTGCGACCAGTTGCGCAGGCGCGGCCTGGCCGTACGCGAGGCCGTCAGCGAGGCCTGCCGCCTGCGCGTGCGCTCGATCATCACCACCAGCCTCACCACACTGCTGGGCCTCTTCCCGATGCTCTATGCCGTCGGCCCGGGCGCCGAGCTCCAGAAGCCGCTCATCGCCGTGATCTTCGGCGGCCTCATCACCCAACTGGTCCTCGTGCTCACCGTCCTGCCTGTCCTCTACACCCTCGTGAACCGCGACAGGCCCCTGCCCCCGCAGGTGGCTGCCGAGCCGGTGTGAGCGCGTGGCCTCCCGTTCGTGCCCGTGATCATCGCCTGGCTGGCGCGCCACGTGGCGGTTCCTGGGGCCTGGGCGGGGAGTCGCCCGCAGCGCAACAGCAAGGAACTCGAAGGGAACCTCTGGGCGCTCTGCCCGCTCACGGCAGGAGCTTGAGCGGGCCGTATTGGGCGGGCGCCTTCTCGAAGCCGATGCCCTGAAACCACTCGGCCCAGCCCTTGCGCCCTGCGCCATCGTTGTCGTTCACCAGCAGCGCAAAGCGCAGCACCGCCTCGGCCTTCGGCTCGACGCCGAGCAGTTTCCACGGGATGGTGACCTCGTAGTTGGTGGCCGTGCCCTCGCGGCGGACGGCCGCCTGGACGCCGTCGGGCAGGCCGTTGCGCGGCGCCCACTGCCAGGCGAGCGGCTTGCCATCTTTCCCCAGTGCTACGCCAAACTCGTTGCGCTCGGGCTTCGCCCCGATGGCGAACTGCACCGAGTCGCCCTTCCACATCTCCTCCGCCTCCTCGTTCTGGACGTGGCGGTCGTCGGTCACGGCGAGGGCGACGTAGAAGCGCTCATCGTCCCAGCCCGTCCACAACTTCGCCGAGAGATCGGCCGCGCCTGACCACGAGTGGTTCTCGAGCGAAACGACTTGGGTCGGCAGGCGAAGCAGGCAGTGCTTGAGCGCCGCCCATTCCGCGAGGCCCCCGTCAGCGGCGGCTTGCTGCATCCGGTAGCAGGGCGTGAAACCAGACACCGTGACAACCTCCTTGCGCCAGCCGGATTCGGCTGTCACTGTCCACCGCGCAGGCATCGTGCCGTAGCCTTCGATGGTCGGCGGCGAAGCGAGGACCGCGTCGGTCGTCACGCCATTCCCCCCAGTCTCTCTCGCGACCGCAGGTTGCCCGTCGAATTGCGCCGCCCACTTGCGCGGCTTGGGGGCCGGGTTCCGCACGGTCAGGAGGACCTCGTTCGGCCCGCCGGGTCGCGCCGAGACGATCAGCGGCTCGCGGAGGGTGATCGTGGCGCTGGCGCCGATGCCGCCCGCCTCGACCACGAGCGCGTGGTCGCCGAGGGGGGCATCGAGTGGAGGCGTGATCGTCACTCGGTCGCCGTCCCACTTGCTCTGCCAGCCCTGAGGCAGGCGGACCATTGTGGGCGGCGTGTCCTCACGCCGCGTTGTCGCGGGACGGGGACGTCCCGCCCACAATTCACGCGGAGTCGTGATAGCCAACGCGATGGGATCGCCGGGGCAGCCGACGGTTTCGCCCTCGATGCGAATCAGCGGCTCGGCCTTGGCCACGTCACCATAATCGGTGAGGAAAATGGGGTCTTCGGTGAGTGCAAGGGTGATGCGCCCCTCGACGGGCGCGAGGGCCGACGTGTTGCCCATCAGGTCGGTGAGCTTCAGCTCCTTCGAGGTTGTGGCGAGCGAGAGCGTGGCCGCCTGGCTCTTCGGCCACGCGACGAGCACTTTCCCCTGGCCGTCCACGAACTCGTAGCAGATGACGTCCTTGCCGGCGTCCACGGCGCGGGCGAAGCGCTTGCGGCCGATCATCCGCACCATCGTGTTGTGCGCGGCGTAGGCCGCCTTGGGCGTGTTGTCGAGGCGAATCAGGCCGAAGTTCGACTCGTTGTCCAGCGGGTCCGTGCCGTCGTTCTGGAAGTCGTAGATGAACAGTCGCTCGACGTAGGGCAGCGTGAGGGCGTGGAGGCAGGTGCGCACGAGGTAGGCGCCTGAGCGGGCCTCGGAGACGCCCCGCTTGTCCTTCTGCGTCGGGTAGCCGAACTCGGTGAGCCAGACCTTGAGGTCGCCCACGCCGTGCCTCTCGAGCAGCGCCTTCAGCCGCGCCATCTCGCCCAGGAAGTCCGACTCCTCGGGCGAGCGCGGATAGCGGTAGGGGTGGACGGAGATGGCGTCCATCGCCTTCCCCGCGCCGGCCGCCAGCACGCCCTCGATGAAGCGCAGGTCGGTGCCGGCCGTGCACACGCCCACGATGGTGGCCTGCGGGTCAGCGGCTTTGGTGGCGGGGTAGACGGCCTTCATCAGCGCCGCGTAGTCCTCGACCTTGGGCTTGGGCTTCCAGAAGAAGATGTTGGGCTCGTTCCAGACCTCCCAGTGCTGGCACACCTTGCCGTAGCGGGCCATGAGCGCCTTGCAGTAGGCGACGAAGGCGTTCACCGCCTCGGGCGACACGGGCGCGTTGCCGCCGTCGTAGAGGCCGTTGCCGTAGTCGAAGATGATGAAGGGGCGAAGGCCCATCTCGCCGGCCGCGGCCATGTAGCGGTCGAAGTACTCGCCGAACGTGTGCTCGCCCTTCTTGCGCTCGACGCCAGCCCAGGAGATCTCGTCGCGAATCCAGGTCGCGCCCATTGGCTTGATAAGGTCGAACGTGAGCGGAATGGTGTGCTTGTGCTGGCCGAAGTGGGTGCAGACGCCGAACGGGCTTTCGGGCCACGTGGGCGCTGCCTCGGGCAGCCAGCACACCGAGTGGCGCTGCGACTGTTCGCCGGCCTGCACCTCGACGTAGTGGACGCCGTAGCGTTCGACGCCGAGCGTCAGCTCGCGCTGCACGGGCTTGCCGCGCTCGACCTGCACCTTGCCCTTCCAGACCTCCCGCACCGGCTCCTCGCGGTGGTTGAGCAGCCGCACGGTGACCTCGGCCTCGGCCGGCTGGGCGACGCCCGCCGTGAGGGTGAGCGCGCCGGCGGGCCGCTCGTCCTTGCCCCAGAAGTAGCCGTGGGGCCGCGACGGCTCGAACCGTGATTCCACGAAGTCGCCTGCCGTGCCTTCGCCCTCCACGGTCACCGCGTCGAAGGCCACCGTGCCTTCCGCGGGTTTGACGATGGAATCGAGCAGTACGCACTGAAACGTCACGGGCGGGTCCATCGCCTTGTTCCCGTCGCCGCCCCAGGCGCCGTGCGGGCCGTCGAGGCGGGTCGAGAGCACCTTCCAGCCCTGGAAGTCCACCCGCCCCAGGTCGAACTGGTGCCACTCGCCCCGGGCGTCGGTGAGGCGGACGCGGACGAACTGGCCCGAGCCGTCGCCCCGCACAGCCACGCGGAGCGCCCGCGCCGCCTTCGGCAGCCGGTGCGGCGTCACGACCTCGACGTACTGAAGGCCCCCCTGCGGCTTGAACACGTAGTGGAGTTCGGCGCACTGCGCGCCCTCGAACGGCTCGGACTTGCTGAGGGCGATCCGCGACTGCGGCTGCACGCCCTCGCCGCCGCGGCGCGGCACGGCCGGGCCCTCATAGTCCTCGAGCACCAGGCTCACCGTGCCCGCGGCGGCAAACCACACCGACGATAGGAGCACGAAGGCGACAACGGCTGCTTTGGCCTTGAGCATCGGATGATTCTCCTATGACCACACCCACCCCGGCGCGGCGGCGCGCTCGCCGTAGACCACGATGTCGAAGACCACGTGGGCCAGCAGCGGCGGCACGACGCTGCCCGAGACCTCACGCAACGCCCCAAAGCCCAGCCCGCCCAGAAACGTGACGACGACCAGGAAGACACAATCGGCGTCCTCCGCCAACAGGGCAGGCAGCGACCCGAAGAGTGCAAGCTTGTAGAGCGCGTGGAAGAAAGCTGCGGCGAGCACGGCGCCCACCGGCCCCCAGCGACGCAGCCGGCCCTGCATGTAGCCGCGATAGAGCAGTTCCTCGGTTGCGCCGATGAGCGCGAAGAGCAGAGCAAGCCCCGTGAGCGCCCGCGGCGCGATGGCCCAGCCCCAGCGCGTGCGGTAGAGCGGCCCAATGACGAGGCCGATCACGATCCCCACGCCGCTCCCCACGGCGGCCCGGCGCCCGAAACGGCTGAGCCCAAGCGCCGCCGCGGGCGACGCCTCAGTGCCGAGGAAGCAGACCAGCGACAGAGCGGCCATCAGCAACCCGGCCGGGGCGAGATAGACGAATGGCGGGCGCAGGTGCACGCACAGCCCGAAGAGGAACATGCCCAGGCCGGCCGCCATGACCTCGAAGGCCACGCCCCATTCGCTGCGCCGTGTCGCCGCGGTATCAGGCATGAGCCGCGCGCCGCCTCCTGTGCCACGCCGCCAGCCACGCGAGCGCCGCCACGGGCAGCAAGAGCAGAATCCAGCCCGAGCCGAGGCACATGCCCCCGCCCTCCACGACCACACACTCGGGCAGGGCCTTCTCCAGCGCCGCCACGTCGCCGGCCGCTTGCGTGAACACCTCGCCGTCGAGCGCCAGGAACCGCAACGTCTTCACGTCGCGCAGCGGGGCCGTGCCTGCGGGCACGCCCACCAGCACCAGCGCCTGGAGATCGCGAAGCCCGCGCAGCGACATCAGGTCGCCCACGTCCTTGCACCCGATCATCTCGACGAGCTGAAGCGCGGGGTGTTCGCGCACTGCCGCGGCGAACTGCTCTTGCGTCGTCTTCGCCGGGAGGCCCAGCGCCTTCAGCCCCTTGAGCTTGCCCAACGCCGCGAGCGACGCGACCTTCTCGCAGCGGCTGAACGACAGGGCCTTGAGGTTGGCCAGCGCCCCCACGCTGTCAACCTCGGTCAGCGCGGCGCAGCCGTGGACGCGCAACTCATCCAGCCCGGTCAGGTGTGCGATGGGCACGAGGTCCTCGAGCTTGCCGGCGGCGAGCGTGAGCGAACGCAGCCTCTCCATGCCCGGCGGCAGCGGGCCGTTGGCCAGCGGGTCCCAATTGGCCAGCACGAGCGCCTGGAGCCGCGGCAGGCGGCCGAGGATGCTCAGGTTCCTGTGCTCGGCCTCGACGTTCAGGCACAGGAACTCGAGGTCGGCCAGGTGCGGCACGAGCGCGCCGGCGCCCGCTTCGAGCAGGAACTGCCCGCCGACGAGTTGCTTCGGCTTGGCGAGCGGCAGCACGAACCGCGCGGTGACGGCCTGCTCGATGCCCAGGCCGAGGGCCGGGCTGGCCTCGGCCAGCTTCCTCACCAGCGGCACGCGGGCGACGGCCAGTTCCCCCTCGAACCGTGCAAAGCGCACTTTGGCCAGCGTGTCGCGGTCGGCCTTCTCCAGCCAGGCCCAGGGCTCGGGCTTGTCGGCGAGCCGGAGGGACACCACGTCGTTGCCGAGCTTGAGCGACCAGTCGTCGGCGGCCAGCGTCACCTCGGCGCCGTCGCTGGCGCGGTAGAGGTAAACGCCCTCGTGGCGGGTTTCCTCGGCCTTGTCGTCGCCCTCTTTCCTCTCGGTCTTGCGTTCGAGGAACAGCAGGTCGCCGTCCCGGACGAGGAGCCCCGGCGGGCGATCCTTGCGGGCCTGCGTCATCCAGGCCAGGTACGAGTTGGCGTAGCTGCACGCGGCCGTGACGCCGTGGAGCCTCACCGGCTTCGGCGCGTCCCACACGGCCTCGCCGCCCGGGAGCGGCGCGACGCCTGCCACGATGGCCACCACGAGGACGAAGGTTCTGGCTCTCACGGCGTTTCCCCTTTTCCGGGCCTGGGCGGGCACGCTCGCGTCACAACTGGGCATCGAGGCGCCGGCGGCTCTCGGGGTCGAGGGCCGCGAGATCGGGGATGTCATAGCGGTTGCCCTCGACGTCCACGATGCTCAGGCGCGTGGGCTGGTGCTCCTTGATCTGCTCGCGGACCTCCCGGGTGAGGAACTTCTGGCGGCCGCGGTCGGTCTCGACGGTCCACTCGACGAGGTCGGCCCGCGGCCGGCAGGCGAGGATGCGGACGATGCGCGGCACGAGGTAGCGGCGGCGCAGTTCGTCGCGCGCCAGGCGCAGCGCCTCGTGACCCAGGCGGCTCAGGTCGCGCAGCACGCCCACCTCTTTGCCGTTCATCTCGACGAGCGACACCCAGTGCTCGGGCTCGGTGAGGGGGAACAGGCGCACGAGCGTTACGTCGCGCCATTCGGCGTCGTCGGGTGTGGGCGGCGTGTCCCCTGTGGGCGGCGTGTCCTCACGCCGCGGTTCGCGGGACGGGGACGTCCCGCCCACAGTGTCATGGGACGGGGCCGCCCCGCCCACCCTGTCGGCCGGCGCGCAGCGGAACTGAAGCCTGGCGCCGTTCTGGCGGAACTGGACGGCGGCGGGGTCGAGGAAGCGCAGCTCGGACGATGTTTCGTCGGGCATGGGCAGGCTGGGGCCGGAATCGGCCGCCTTGCCGCTGCCGCCGTGGTCGTGGATGTGGAAGGGCATGGCTCACCTCAGCCAATCCTCGCCCCTACGCTCTGCGTGGGGGCGCAAGAGGGGGACGCTCTGCGTCCATCCATCGCCGCGGAGCGGCGGCGGACCTCGTCCCCACGCGGAGCGTAGGGACGAGCGGGGTTAGCGCTCGATCTCGCGGACCTTCGATATCTCCTGATAGGTCTTCACGAGCTTGTGGAACTCGCCGTCCTCCTTGGCCAACAGTTCGTCGTGGGTGCCGCTCTCGACGATTTCGCCGTTCTTGAGCACGAGGAGGCGGTCGGCGTTGCGGAGGGTGGACAGGCGATGGGCGATGGCGAAGGTGGTGCGGCCCTTGACCAGACGGCCGATGGCCTCCTGGACCTGCTTCTCGGTCTGCACGTCGAGCTGGCTGGTGGCCTCGTCGAGGATGAGGATGCGCGGGTCGTGCAGCACGGCGCGGGCGATGGCCAGGCGCTGGCGCTCGCCGGCGCTCAGGCCGCCGCCCTTCTCGCCCAGGTAGGTCTCGTAGCCGTCGGGCTTGCGCAGGATGAAGTCGTGCGCGTTGGCCACCTTGGCGGCGCGGACGATCTCCTCGCGGGTCGCGCCCGGCTTGGCGTAGGCGATGTTCTCGGCGATGGTGCCGCTGAAGAGGAAGGTGTCCTGCGGCACCACGCCGAGCTGGGTGCGCAAGTCCTCCAGGCGGATGCGGGTGATCGGCACGCCGTCCACCAGCACCTGGCCCTCGTCCGCATCGTAGAAGCGGCACAGGAGGTTGACGGTGGTGGTCTTGCCGGCGCCGCTGTGGCCCACGAGGCCGATCATCTGGCCGGGCTGGGCCACGAAGCTCACGCTCTTGAGCACCGGGCGGTGCGGCTCGTAGCCGAAGGTCACGGCGCGGAACTCCACGCGGCCCTGGAGGTTCGGCATCGCCACGGCGTCGGGCGGTTCCTGCACCTCGGGCCGGTTGTCGAGCACCTCGAAGACCCGCTCGGCGGCGGTGAGCGAGCGGCTGCACCAGTTGAGCAGGCGCGACATCCATTGGAGCGGCTCGTAGAACATCGCCACGTACATCATGAAGGCCACGAGGTCGCCCGGCGTCATGCGGCCGCCCAGCACGTCGCGCCCGCCCATGTACCACACGAGCAGCGTGCCGAGCGCGATCATCAGGCCGATGCCGGAGAAGAGCACGGACCAGACCCACTCGACGCGCACCCCGGCCGTCGCGAGGTCCGCGCTGGAGGCGTCGAAGCGGCGGATTTCGCGGGCCTCCTGCGAGAAGACCTTGACGATGCGCAGGCCGTTGAGCGTCTCGCTCAGCAGCGCGTTGAGCCGCCCCCAGCGGTGGAACATGCGGTGGATGATGTGGTGGATGCGCTTCCAGAACGTGCCCGACAGCACGGTGACGAACGGCGCGGGGATGAGGATGAGGAGCGCGAGCTTCCAGTTGATCACGAACACCATCACGCCGACGCCCACGAGGCGCAGCACGTTCACCGCCAGGTCCTGCGAGCCCCACACGAGGAAGGCCTGGAGCTGCCCCGTGTCCTGGTTCACCCGCGAGATCACGGTGCCCAGCTCGCGCTGGTCGTAGAAGCGCAGCGACAGGTACTGGAGGTGGCGGTAGAGCTGGCAGCGGACGTCGTGGGTGATGCGGTTGCCCACCCAGGCGGAGAGCCACGACTGGGCGACGCCGATGGCGGTGATGAGCAGGTGGGCGCTGAGGCCCGCGAGCACGAGCAGCCCCAGGATGCGCAGCCGCTCGGGCATCGGGCGCGGCACGCCCTTGGGCACCAGCACGACGTCCATCAGCGGCTTCTGGAGGTACGGGATCATCAGGCCGATCGCCGTGGCGGCGAGCGAGAGGCCCATGAGCAGCAGCGCCCACCTCAGGTGAGGCCGCAGGTAGGCGATGAGGCGGCGGAGCGCGCGGCCCTTGGGCGCGCACACGGAGCAGACCTTGGTGCCTTTCTCCAGCGGCAGGCCGCAGCGGGGGCAGCGCTCGTCGTCGCCCTCGGGCAGGGGGGCCTCTTCGCCCTTGAGCCACTTATCGAGCACTTTCGCGGCGGTGGCGAAGCGGCGCGCCCGGGCCGCCGAGTAACGCACCAGCTCGACTCGCGAGCCGTTGTGCGACACCTCGAGCGCCCCGCCGCCGAAGAAGCTCTCGGCCTTCGGCTCCTTGAGCTCGGCCAGGGGCAACTCCAGGCGCACCGAAGGGGTCTGCTGGTCTTCCGTCGTGGGCGGCGTGTCCCCACGCCGCGGTACGCGGGATGAGGATATCCCGCCCACCGTGACGACGAACACCCTTTCGCCGGCCACGACCAGCAGCTCGCGGCCGAACGAGCCGTCGGGCCGCAGATCGGCCGCCACCGACATCCGCACCGGCTCGTCGAACGCCAGGCCTGGGGGCAGGGGCTCATTCCACATAGTGGTTCACCCAACTCCTCGTTGCTGCGATACCGATCTATGATGCCCCGTTCGGGCACGGGGGTCAAGTCCCGCTCCCGACCGTCCTCGCACCGAATCCATTACATGGTGGGCTGGGACTCCTGTTATGCCACGGCATTGGGTGTTGCTTTTCGGCTCGCGAGAGGCTATCCTACTGTGAAGATGGCGCCAGGAGGCATGGCTATGGACACTCAGAGCCAGAAAGCGGTGGAAGACTTTGCCGAGCGCGTGCGTCGGTGCCTTCCTGACGCCCGCATCTGGGTGTTCGGGTCGCGGGTTCGCGGCACGCACGGGGAGTTCTCCGACCTCGACCTGTGCGTCGTGGCGCCGCGTCTGGACGACGCCGCTGACCGCTACATCATGGATTGCGCCTGGGACGCCGGCTTCGCCCACGACCTCGTCATCACCACGGTCACTTACTCGCGCGAGGAATTCGAGGACGGCCCCTGCTCGGCCAGCCCGCTGGTTCAGTCCATCCAGCTCGAAGGCCTGGTGGTGTGAACGACCACACGCAAGCACTCATCCAGTACCGGCTCGAGCAGGCCGCGCGTGCCATTCGCAGCGCCGAGTCGCTGATAGACTGCGGCGATCTCCCCGGCTCTGTGAACCGTTCGTACTACGCCATGTTCTACAGCGTCCTCGCCCTGCTTGCCCGGCAGGGGATGGGCGCGTCGAAACATACCGAAGTGATCGCCCTCTTCAGCCGCGAGTTCATCAAGAGAGGGGTGTTCCCGGTCCAGTTAGGGCGCTGGATGCGCGCCGCATTCGATCTCAGGCTTCGCGCCGACTACCGGGAGCTGTTCCAGGTGACGCTTGACCACGCGCGGGAAGCCCTTGCCCATGCCCGGGAGTTCCTCGCCGCAGTGCGCCAAGAACTCGAAGGCAAGTGAGCTGGCAGCGGAGGCCAGCCACAGAGAGCCTGAGCACGGAGAGGGGACGCCATGCGAGCCGCCGGACCCGCCGCAAGCGTGCCCATTGCTTCATTCCTCGCGCTGGCTCTTCTTGCCGCCACCACTGTACCGGCCGCCGAGGCCGAGAAGCCGCCCGCGCCCGATGCCATTCAGCCCGAAGAATACGCCGTCTACCGAGTCGCCTTGTCCCGGTGGCTACAGGGCGGTCGGGCAAAGCTCGTCGTGATCCGCCAGGACACGAGATGGTCCAAACGCGAGAGAAAGCTATTCGAGAAGGACGACCAGAAGTTCGTCCCCGCAGAAGAGAGCTACAAGGCCGCGATGACCCTCCCGCGCGACCTGCGCGAGGACTTCGTCCTCAAGAACACCAAGTTCCCCGCGAAGCTGGGATGGGACCTGGACCTGGATGTGGATTACACGTTCGCGACCGCCGAGCAACTCGCGAGCATCTTTGGCCATCCGAGCGAGCGAGGCGAGACGGTTGACGACCAGTGGAATAGGTTCTACGCGAAGTACCCGGAATCGCGTGGCCTCTTGACCGTCTCGCGGGTGGGGTTCAACAAGGCGGGCGACCAGGCCCTTGTGGAGATTGGGTCGCACAGCGGCGCCCTCGCGGCCGGCGGCACGCTGCTGCTCCTGGCGAAGGAGAAGGGCGCCTGGGTCGTGAAGAAGAGGTTCTGGCTCTGGGCCTCGTGAGCGCATCGCGCCGGGCGGCGCGCCTCGCCGCCGCGGCGGCGACACACCCCGATCAACGCTTTGGCGTGATCTTGAGCACGCAGGCGCTCTCGCATGGGCGCTGGGCGGGGAGCTTGGCCCTCAGGGCCGCCTCGTCGCGCGTCCATTGGACCGGCTCTTTGGAGCCGAGGAGGTGCACGCCGCCAATCTCGCGCGGGTAGAGCCGCAAGGCGCTTCCCAATGACTGGATGGCGACCTCGCCCGCCTCGGGCCAGGCGAGGACGATGGCGTAGAGGGCGTCGCCCTTGGCGGTGAACCGCATGTCGCGGCTGGTGAAGGCGCTGCGCTTGGTGTCGGTGAAGCCGCCCGAGACGACCTGGGTCGGGCCCTCGCCGTAGACCTTCCAGGGCCGCGTGCCGTAGATGGCCTCGCCGTTGATCCACAGCCAACGCCCCACGTCGAGGAGTATCCGCTCATCCCCCTCCGGGATCGTGCCGTCGGGCCGCGGGCCGATGTTGAGCAGGAGCGCGCCGTTCTTGCTCACGATGTCGGCGAGGTCGCCGATGATCTGGTCGGCGGTCTTGTAGTCGGGCTCGGAGACGTAGCCCCAGGAGTTCTTGGCGACCGCCGTGTCGGTCTGCCAGAAGTGGGGGGCGATGTCGTCGAGCTGGCCGCGCTCGACGTCGTAGACGGCGGCCTGGGCGGGGAAGGCCTTGTTCTTGAAGTTGATGGCCACGCCGCGCTGCCATTGGGCGCCGCGGTTGTAGTAGTAGGCGGCGAAGCGGCGGAGGTAGGGCGCGAAGACGGGCTGCTCGATCCACCAGTCGAACCACACGAGCTGCGGCTGGTACTTGTCCACCAGCTCGCACGTGCGGGCCAGCCAGTCGTCGAGGAACTCCTCGTTCGGCTGCGTGGAGCCTGGCTGGGCCGGCCCGTAGAGGCCGGCGTAGCGGGGGTCCTGGACGTCCGAGGGGAACTTCATTCCGCCGTCGAAGAACCACCAGTGTTCGGCCCGGTGGCTGGAGAGGCCGAAGGTGAGGAATTGGTCGCGGCAGGCGCGGGCGAGGTCGCCGATGAGGTCGCGTTTCGGCCCCATCTTCGCCGCACACCAGTCCGAGAGCGAACAATCGTACATTGCAAAGCCGTCGTGATGCTCGGCCACGGGGACGACGAACTTCGCCCCCGCCCTGCGGAACAGATTCGCCCACGCCGCGGGGTCGAACTTCTCGGCCTTGAAGAGCGGGATGAAGTCCTTGTAGCCGAACTTCTCCTGCGGTCCGTAGGTCTTCGCGTGATGCTCGAACTCGCGGGAGCCTTGCTGGTACATGTTGCGGGGATACCATTCGTTGCCGAAGGCCGGCACCGCGTAGAGGCCCCAGTGGATGAAGATGCCGAACTTGCCATCCACGTACCAGTCGGGGGGCTTGAACTGCTCGAGCGATTCCCACGTCGGCTCAAAGGGTCCTTCGGCCATCTTCGGGGGCAGGCCGCCCATGTGCGACTCCTTCGGGTAGAGAGGGAGTTCATGCGGTCCGGCCATCCCGCCTACGTGGCGGTTGTGATACGGAACCGCTCTTTGCCGTACTTCGCGTAGTAGTAGTGAACGCTTCGGCGGGCGATCTCGTGCATGATGTTCGCCATCTCCTCGGGGGTCCATGCTTCCACTCTGAAGAAGAAACTGCCCCGGTTGAACTGCCCGCGCTCACCCTGGTTCACAACCTGAATCTCGTTGAGGGGGCCAAACATGGCTATCGTGACGACCCTGTCCAGGATGCTGCTGGACTCGGCGAAGTCGCAACCGTCCCCGAAGCAGACGAATGGTACGATGCCCTCGTTGAGCATCGCTGCCCGAAAGCCAATAACGTTCTTGCCCAGCCTCTCGATCGCGTTCCCCCGTGCCTGCGGTGCCTTTCCTTCTGCCTCGCGGAGATCGTTGGTGCCCTGATTCTTCACCTCGACGATCAGCACGGGATAGAGCGCACCATCCCGGTCCTTGATGGACAGGATTCCACCGTCGGGGCGCATTGCGGACGTGTCGAAGTAGTAGAAGAACTCGACGTCTGGGAAGAGGCGGCGGAGTTTGCTGACCACATCGGCGAGCTTCCAGTGGCGCTCGTGCTGGAGTTCCACGCCAAACTCGGCGCGAAGGAGCTCTGCCACCACGGCCAACGCCTTGCCCAAGCGGCCCTCCTGCTTCTTGGATGTGAGGTTAATGACCGTGCCAGCCCTTTGCTTCCTCAACTGGTGTTTGCGTGCCACGGCCACCCTCCTATGCCCAGTGTGCCAGGCGCCTACCGGCGCTCGACAAGGAAGAGCTGCTCGGTGACGTGGATGCTGCGGTTCCGAAGGTTTCTGCTTCCCCGGAACGTGTTGTAGCGGGTCTCAATAACCTGGACGGACCCGACCTCAGCCAGTAGTTGCCGCATTGCATCGGGGCAGATGAAACCCTCGTCATTGAAGGAAAGCAGGATGAACTTGGCGTCAACGGCCTGGAGCAGGGCTCTGAGGGCCGGCAGGCACCGGGAACGGATGTTGTAGTCCGACCTTCGCCAGTCCACCGGGATGCCGGAAACACGGCTGATGCGCTCGGGCCTCTTGTAGTGAACCAGCAGGTTCAGCATGAAGTAGTTGGACCCGTAGGGATGCTGGTTGTACGGGGGATCGAAGTAGGCAAGGTCGAGATCGCGAATGTGCCGAACCACGGCATTGGCATCCTGCTGGAACACCTGTACATCACACTCGAAGCGGCTGAGGACCGGCACTTCCAAACGGATCTCGCCCTTTATGCGGGTCAGCGCATCTGAGTTACTGCCCCCGAACCGACCGATCTTGGTGTGGCGGTCCTTGTAGAAGCCCTTGAATACACCTGCGGTGTTCGCGTGGACCGACGCCTCGCTGAGCAGTGGACCTAGCAGCATGTCTCGCAACTCCGCGTCTACGGAATCTAGGAGTCTGCGGTAATTGTCTAGCCGCTTGGCGTTCAGGCGGGTATAGAACGCGCGGTCGTCCCTAGTCATGTGATGCTCGTCGCGGGGGGCGTATAGCTCTTCTATGAAACCCGGAGAGAACCCAGTGTCATCAACGCGCCGGTTCAGGCAGTCTACCGCCTCGTGGAGCGTTTCCATGGTGACTTCGCTTCGGTTGCGCAGGTAGCACCGCGCTGCCACCGTTGCGAAGTCCTCGATGTCATTGCTTGCCAGATAGGTTGCATGCGCCTTGAGGTACCGCGAGACCACGCCTGAGCCGGAGAATGCGTCTAGAACCCGAAGCCGATTCTTCCCGAGTCGCCGCTTCACGACCGCAACTGCATCGTTGATGGGACCGAGCAAGGAGCGTTTGTTGCCTATGCAGGTGATCAGCTGCCTCGAAAGGAACTGGGTATCCTCGCCCACCGGGTGGTCGGTCCACAGCGTCAATTGCGTGGCCGGTGGGGCCAACACGATAGCCTTGTCCGTCGCCGCCAAACCATTCTCCTGGCGGTCTCATCTCATCTCTCGACCGCGGCACGCACAACCCGGTTTAGTCTACCCCGGCCATACCTATCTGTCAACTGCAAGAGTGGACTTCCTGGAGCGGCCCACAGACTCACCGCTTGGTTGCGTCTGCGCGCAGCGCCTCTGGGATTTCTGTCAGGCGCAAGACGAGGCGAGGCGCTTCGTTGACGGCGGCGTCGATAGGGAATGCCCGCGCGATGGCGGGGTCGAGGAGGACGAGATTGGTCCCCTGCCGATCCCGCTCGGCCTACTCGCCCCGGACGGCGTGGCGGAGCGGCTCGCGGAGATCGTACTCCGGCCGCAACTCGTCGTGGTCACCGGTTGTCTTTCTTCTCTCCATAGGCTCGTTGCTCCGAGTGTCCCAGAGCCGCCTGCGATGATACCAGGCAGGGCCGCCGCGTCACCGAAGAAGAAGGCCGCCTGAAGGCCGAACTGCCAACAGGTTGCGGTGGGGTTCATCGTGCGGCCTTGAGGCCGTGCCGATACGGGCTGAAGCCCGCACTACGAACAGCTCGCCGCCTGGCTTGCCGTTCGGCCTTCAGGCGGGGGGCGCAGAGCGTGGCTTGGCACCGCCGCGCGGAGAGGTGGGCGACTCTGGGGAGTCTGGGCGAGACTGAGCCGGAATGGGGAGAATCGGCGATCCGCGAGTCGGGGAGCCGGCGAGTCTGGGGTAGACCGAGCCGGAAGGCCTAGAACCGCCAAACGGGTGCTCCGGAGATGAAGAACCCCGTGCGACTCTGAGCCGGATGCCCTAGAATCGCCAAATGGCGAGTCGAGGCAGATCCCTACTTCGCCATTTCGAGGATGCCGAGGCGCCAGGGGATGAGGCCGTAGGGGTTGCCGCGATACTCGGGGTCGCTGGCGCCCTGGAAGAGGAAGCGAATGTCGGAGGGGTCCACCTCCAGGTTCTCATCGTAGCCGCAGCGGAGGAGTTCGCCGTGGCTGATGTTGGCGGTCCAGTCGGTGTCCTGCTTGACGTTGGTCATGCCTGCGAATGGCTTCTGGATGGTGTCGGCGAGGGGCTTCCAGGGGCCTTCGAGCTTGTCGGCGAGGTAGGCTTTGTAGTAGCGGCGCCGGTCGCCTTGGGCCTCGATGAGGGTGAGGTACTTGTCCATGCCCTTGAGCTTGTAGGTGTGCGATGCCTCGAAGATGTCGCCTTGAAGGGCGAGGACGGCCTTCGACCAGCCCTTGTTGGGGAAGTCGCTCTTCTTCGTCTCGCAGCGCCACATGTGGCCGTCGAGCGAGGTGTAGAAGAGGTGGGCCTTGGCGTCGTCGCAGATGACCCAGAAGTCGAGCCACTTGGGCTTCTCGGGCACGTTGTCGAGGAGGGGCTGGGGCTTGGTCCACGACTTCGGGTCGCCGAGGGTCTCAGTCGTGGAGAAGCAGGGCTGGAAGGGGGGCTTGCGGGCCTGGTCGGCGTGCTGGTAGATGAGATACCATTTCTTATGGGGGGCGAAGAAGAAGACCTGGGGCGCACAGGCGTAAGGGCTGTCGAGGGCGAGGAGGTGCTTGGGCGCCTTGGCCGCGTCGGGCCAGTCCGCGAAGCTGAGGTATTCGGTTCCCACGGGCCTGTTCGGCTTCCAGCGGACCGTGGCGAAGAGGTGCCAGCGGCCCTCGAAGCGGACGATGGTGGGGTCCTTGATGGAGACCTGGGGGTTGGGGTTTTCGGAGTCCGGCCCAACGAGGGGCCCCGTGGCCTTCCAGGCGAAGGCGCCGTCGTCGAAGGCTTTCCACGGCGCGTTGGCCGCTGAGAACACCGCCGCACCCACGAGCCAGAGACACAGCAGCACGAGAGCGAGCTTCATGCGAGCACTCCTGAAAAAGCCGGCTCTGAAGATACGACGCTGACCCGTGGTTTTCAAGCGTGCCTCTCGGCTTGACCCCAAGCGCGGTTCGCGTAGAATGAGGGTAGTGTTTTCGGGAAAGGAGATGGCATGCACGCGATGACAGCGGCGAACTTGCGGAGCGCGTTCGGGGGCGAGAGCATGGCGCACATGCGCTACAAGGCCTGGGGCGCGAAGGCGGCGGCCGACGGCTTCCCGAACGTGGCCCGCCTGTTCACGGCGATCTCGTACGCCGAGCAGGTGCACGCGACGAATCACTTCCGGGCGATGGCGGCCGAGGCGGGCGCGCATCTGGTGGCCGCGGGCGGCGGCTTCGGGCTCGGCACGACCTCGGCCAACCTCGCCGGCGCCATCGAGGGCGAGACGTTCGAGGTCGAGGAGATGTACCCCGCCTACCTGGCCGTGGCCCGCGCGCAGGGCGAGAAAGAGGCGATCCAGAGCATCCACTACGCGGTCTCGGCCGAGAAGTTCCACGCGGCCCTCTACGCTGCGGCGAAGAAGGCCGTGGACGCGGGACGTGACCTTGCGCTCGGCACGGTGCAGATCTGCGAGGTATGCGGCCACACGCTGGAGGGCGAGGCGCCGGCCAAGTGCCCCACGTGCGCCGCCTCGAAGAGCCAGTTCAAGGCCTTCGCCTGAACCGCCCTTGCCCTTCTATGGGGGTGCGACCCAGGAAAGTAGGTGACGCCCGCGCCGACTCGAGGCTCGCGTGGCGGCGGACAGCTTCATTGGGTGCCACCCTCAAGCGTCCCCGCTTGAGGGTGCCTTCACGGGTTGCCATCTGCCGCACCCTCAACGGAAGCCGTTGAGGGTGGCACCCAGTAGGGGGCGGGCGGGAGATCACCTACTTTCCCGGTTCGCACCCCTTCTATGGTGCCTTCTTGACGGCGCGCGCCGCGATCTCCTTGAGCAGTTCCTCGAGGTCGCGGCGCTTGCGCTCGTCGGCGTTATCCCTCAGGCACTCCTCTGCGACGGCCTTGAGTTCGGGCGGGAAGGTCTGCCGCGCGATCTGGATGGCGTGCCACCAGATCTGGTCGTCCTTCTCCAGGAAGAGCTTCCTCCACGGGATCTGGCCGCGCGGGGCGAAGTCCTCGGGCAGCCAGCGGATGGCTGCCATGCGGGTGACGGGGCACTCGAGCGCCAGCATGTGCAGGATCAGGCCCTGCCAGTCGCCCGTGCGGTACTCCTTCCTGGTGCGGACCATGTTGGCCCAGACCGCGAGGCGTCCGGGGGAGGAGGCCTTGTCGGCCTTGCAGGGCTTGGCCCCGAGCTGGGCGAGAACGCACGCGGCGCTCGCAATCTCGTTCGCGCACGCCTCGTTGGGCTTGGGGAGCGCGAGGCCGGGGGCGACTCGGTCGGCCGCGGCGGCGAGCAGGTCCACCGTATCTGTCTCGCCGAGCGCGCCGAGGCAGTAGGCGCAGGCTGAGACCTCCTCGACCTCGGGCGATTCCAGTCCCTTTGTCAGCACCGTGCGCAGCGCGGGCCGGAGCGCCTCGTCCCAGCAGGCAGCCACATCGCGGCGGCGGGCGTCGCGGGGATAGAGCACGAAGGGGCCGTCGGGCTGTGCCTTCCCCGTGTCCCTGGGATCGGGCAGGCGCCACGAGAGGCGGCGGAGCGCGCCCAGGCGAACGGCCACCCGCGGGTCCTCGGCGAGCGCGAGGAGGCGACGGGTCGCCTCGACCGTCATGATCGAGCCGATGCCCTCGATCAGCGCATCGGTCTTCTCCTGGTTGGTTTCGTTCTTCAGCAGCGCCTCGATGGGCGCGAGATAGCAGGGGTGGTAGAGGAAATGGAAGGCGCGCCACCGCTCGTCGGGGTCGGTTCCGTCGAGGAGCGAGCGGAGCACGGCCGTCGCCTCCTGCTCCGTCGGGAGGCGCAGCTCGAGGTCGAAGCTGCCGCCGGCCGCGTACCCGCCCCAGCCGCCGGAGTCGTCCGTGGCGGCGATGCCCTCGACGGGCGTGCCGAAGCCCATGGCCTGGTAGCACCGCACGCGGTACGTGCCGGGCGCGGGGAACTTGAGGTACGCAAGCAGGGGCAGCTTCTTCTCGTAGACTCCCCCTGGCTTCACGTGGGGGTCTGACATGCCCAGGCCGCCGAAGCAAGGCTGGTTCGGCAGGGGGTCCACCGCCTTGTCGCCCCTTTCGCTCTCGGCGGCGAAAGCAAAGCGCAGGTGCCGCGAAGCGCCGCGATAGTCGCCCCCCTCCTCGAAGTGGAACTCGTCGGTACCGTTGTTCCTGAGCGCGAAGTGAACCGTGATCGCCTCGCCCATGAAGCCGCGGGCCTTGTCGGGCACGTAGCTGAGCGCGATCCACTTGGGGGCGTCGAGGTCCTGGGCGACGCGGAGCAGGCGCCCCGTCTGGGTGTACTGCCCATTGCTCACGCGGAAGCGGAAGTTGCCCGTGTGGTTCGTGAGCTTCGCGACGGACAGCGTGAGGCTCCAGCGCTCATCGCCGTTCGCCTTCAGCTCGTGACTCTCGCCCTTGCCGCGCTCGGCCGGGCGCAGGGACTTCGTCGAGACGACTTTGCCGTCCTTGACCTCTTCCAGCACCAGGTCCCAATCGCCCGTGAGGGCCAGGTTCCCCTTGTCGTCCGCCACTTCGCCCGTGTAGCGCTGGGGGGTCTTGGAGCGGTTGTAGATGTAGACGTCGGCCTTCAGTTCTGCAGAGGGCAGGCACGCGAGAGGGTGGAAGATGCCCACCTGAATCGGTTCGTCGGCCCCCCGCGCGCGGGCCGCCACGCAGGCGGGGGCGAGGAGCAGCATCGAGACGACTCGCAACGCGTTCGCGGCCACGGCAGCTTCCTCCTGACAGGGCAGGTCCGACAAGCTTGATCTGGCCCCGGCAGCATTGTAGAATGCGCCGCGGCGGCATTTCAAGGCGGACGCCTCAGTCGAGACAAGTTGCCGGGTCCGAGGCGATTGCATGACACTTGACCGGACCAGCAGAGTCGTGATCCTCCTCATCCTCGGCGTCGGCTTGCTTGTGCGCGTGCTGTTCCTGGCCGTGGCCAGCGAGCCCGCGCTCGTGCGCGTGGTGCCCGACGACGCCTACTACTACTTCCAGGTCGCCCGCAACGTCGTGTCAGGGCAGGGCGCGACGTTCGACGGCATTCACCCCACCAACGGCTATCACCCGCTCTGGATGGGCGCGCTGCTGCCCGTGGCGGGCGTGGTGCGCGACCCGGCGCTTTTCGTGCGCGTGGCGCTGGGGCTGGGCGTGGTGCTCGGCTTCGCCACGGCGATTCTCCTCCATCGCCTCGTGCGGCGGATGACGGATGTCTGGTGGGTTCCGCTGCTGGCGCTCATTCTCTACTGGCTGAACCCGCGGGCCGTCCTCTCCAGCCTCAACGGACTCGAGACGAGCCTGAGCACGTTCCTCTTCACGCTGCTGCTCTGGCTCACGATCCGGGAAGACGGTGTTCGGTGTTCGGTGTTCGGTGCTGGGGGTTCGGAGACTGGGCACGCGGCACGCGGCACGCGGCACGCGACGCTCCGAGCTGTGACACTTGGCCTGTCGATGGGACTGCTTTTCCTGGCGCGGACGGACAATGTGTTCTTCGTGGCCGTGTTGTGGCTCGCGGCGGTGGCGACGGCGGAGCAGGGCCAGCGGCTGCGGCGGGCGCTGGCGATGGCGGGTGCGGCCGCGGCGCTGGCCGTGCCGTGGGTGGCATACAACTGGCTCGCGTTCGGCTCGCCCATCCAGGTGAGCGGGCTGTCGGTGCCCTACGTGCACCACGAGCTGTACCGGCTCCAGGGCCATTCGGGCGGCGAGGCGCTCGCTCACGGCCTCAAGCGTTTCGCGGTCATGCTCTACGAGGGGCTGCGGGGCGAAATCGGCTACTCGCGGCTCATCTCGTTCCCGGCCATCGCGCTGTCGTTGCTCGTCTTCGTCGTGCGCTGGCGGAGGGAACCGGCCGCTCGGCGCGCGATCCTCGTGCTCCTCGGCCTGGGGCTGGCGGGCCTCGCGCACCTGTTCGTTCATTCAGCCATTCGTTGGTACCCGCGGCCCTGGTACTTCGATCAGTTGCTCGTCCTTCTGCCCGCCATGTTTGCCCTCGCACTGAGCCTGCTGCTTTCTGCCTCCTCTCACGCATCACGCATCACGCGTCACGCACCCGACGGTTTTCTGGCCGCCCTCCTCATCGGCCTGGCCTCGGCGCAAACGGCCCTGAGCGTGGACGCCCTGGCCCGCGGCGAGTGGCCCTGGGCGGCGGAAATGCTGGACTCCGCGCGCTGGTTGCGCGAGAATACCAGGGAGGATGAGGTGGCGGCGTCGTTCAACGCGGGGATCATCGGCTACTATTCGGGCCGCCGCGTGGTGAACCTCGACGGGGCGATCAACAACGCGGCCTACGAGGCGATCCGGCGGAAAGACCTGGCCGGCCTGATGCGAGAGGCGAATGTGAGCCACTACCTCGACTTCGAGCCGATGACGCTGGCCCATTTCGGCCTGTTTCTCGGCGACGCGGCCGGCCTGGCGAAGATGCCCATCGTGCGGGAATTCGGCCGGCCCGAGACGGCCTGGGCCGGCTCGCACATTCAGGTTCGCAGGCTGCTCTGGCCGCCCACCGGAACTCAGTAGGAGGAGACGAGTATGCCGAAACCGAGACGTCGGGACGTGTTGGCCGCGGCGGGCGCGGGAGCGCTGGCGGCGGCGCTGGGCGGCGTGGGGGCCGGGGCGGCCGAGGCGCCCGCGGCCTCGGGCGACTACGAGCTCTCGAAGCTGCCCTATGGCTACGACGCGCTGGCGCCGGCCATCGAGGAGAAGATCCTGCGGCTCCACCACACCAAGCACCACGCGGCCTATGTGAAGGGCCTGAACACCACTCTGGCCGCGCTGGCCAAGGCCCGGGAGGCGGGCGACCTGTCGAGCCTCAGCGGCCTGTCGCGCGCGCTGGCCTTCCACGGCTCGGGCCACGTGCTGCACGACCTCTACTGGCACTCGATGCGGCCGGGCGCCGCCACGCAGCCCGAGGGCGCGCTCCGGGCGGCCCTCGAGCGCGACTTCGGCTCGGTCGAGAAGTTCGCCGCCCACTTCGCCGCCGCGGCCAAGGCCGTGGAAGGCAGCGGCTGGGCCATCCTCGTCTACGAGCCCCTCGGCAAGCGCCTCATGATCCTCCAGGTGCTCAACCACCAGAACCTCACCATCTGGGGCGCCGCGCCGCTGATGATCTGCGACGTCTGGGAGCACGCCTACTACCTCCAGTACGCCAACGACCGCGGCGCTTACGTGGACGCCTTCATGAAGATTATTGACTGGCCTGGCGTTGCCAAGCGCTACGAGGCGGCGGTGAAGTAGCGCCCAACGCGACAGGCGCTTGAACCCGGGAGCGGCCCCCGGTATGATTCGGCGGCGCCTTCGAGTGCCGACGCCCATGAGTCATGGGAGCAGCGTCTGATGACCACCGCCCTGGAAGCCAAGGCCTTCGCCGCAGCCGTCACCAAGCGCGTCGCCTGCCGCTACCTGCTCTACCTGCCGAAGGGCTACGAGCGGGGCCGCCGGCGCTGGCCGCTGCTCCTGTTCCTCCACGGCGCGGGCGAGCGCGGGCGCGATCTCGAACTGGTGAAGAAGCACGGCCCGCCCCGCCGGCTCGCCGAAGGTCACGACCTGCCGTTCATCGTGGTGTCGCCCCAGTGCCCGGGCGGGCGCTGGTGGTCCGACGACGTGCTGGCCGCGCTGCTCGACGACGTGATCGCGCACCACCGCGTGGACGAGCGGCGGGTGTACCTGACCGGCCTGAGCATGGGCGGCTACGGCGCCTGGAGCCTGGCCTGCGAGCACCCCGAGCGCTTCGCCGCCATCGCGCCGGTCTGCGGCGGCGGCAACCGCCTGCTCGCGCACAAGCTCAAGGACGTGCCGGTCTGGGCCTTCCACGGCGCACACGACGACGTGGTGCCGCTCGCCGAGTCCGAGAAGATGGTGAAGGCCGTGCAGGCCGCCGGCGGCAAGGCGAAGCTCACCGTCTACCCCCACGCGGGCCACGACGCGTGGACCGCCACGTACGCGAACCCCGACCTCTACACCTGGCTCCTGAGGCACCGGAAGCGGCTGGTTCGGCCGCAGAAGGCGGCAACGTGTCCAAGGGCGAGTTCAAGCTGAAGACCCGCTTCCTCGCCACGGCCAACGTGGGCGAGTACCGCGACACCATCCCCCACGTGGTCGCGCCCGGCGACGTGGTGCTCGAGGTCGGCTGCGAGTGGGGCACCACCAGCACGCTGCTGGCCGCGCAGTGCCGCGAGCTGGTCGCCACCGACATCAGCGCCGAGTGCATCGAGCGCGCGCGGCGCGAACACCCCGGCATTCGCTTCGAGGTGCTCGACGGCTTCGACCTGCGCGCCGTGCTCGACCTCGGGCGGCCCTTCACCAAGGTCTACCTCGACATGTCGGGCCTCTCGGGCTACCACTCCCTGCTCGACGCCATCGCGCTGCTCATGGCCTACGCCGTCACGCTGCGGCCCGAGGCCATCGTCGTCAAGAGCAACGCCCTCAAGCGCTTCGCCTGGCACTGCATCCCCTGGGGGGCGGGGCGCGCGGATCTGAAAGGAGGATGACATGGCCAAGTCGGCAATCGCGGCACAGCTCTACACGGTTCGGGACTTCACGAAGACGCCGTCCGACATCGCGGCGACGATGAAGAAGGTGGCCGCCATCGGCTACCAGGCCGTGCAGCTCTCGGCCCTCGGGCCCATGGACCCCAAGGAGCTGCGCCGGGTGTGCGACGGCGAGGGGCTGAAGATCTGCGCGACCCACATCGGCTTCGAGCAGATGCGCGACGACCCGCAGGCGGTCATCGAGCTGCACCAGACCTACGGCTGCCCCTACGCCGGCATCGGCGGCCTCCCGGCCAGCTACCGCAACGCCGAGGGCTTCCCGCGGTTCGCCCGCGAGGCCTCCGAGGTCGCCCGCCGCCTCGCCCAGGGCGGCCTGAAGTTCGTCTACCACAACCACAGCTTCGAGCTGGAGAAGTTCGGCAGCCGCACGGGACTCCAGATCCTCTACGAGGACAGCGACCCGCGCGTCTTCCTGTCGGAGCTGGACACCTACTGGGTGCAGCACGGCGGCGGGTCGCCGGCCGCGTGGATACGCCGGCTCAAGGGCCGCGCGCCCTGCCTGCACCTGAAGGACATGACGAACCGGGGCGGCCAGCAGCTCATGGCCGAGGTGGGCGAGGGCAACCTGGACTGGCCCGACATCCTGGCCGCCGCGCGCGAGGCGGGCACCGAATGGTACATTGTCGAGCAGGACACCTGCCAGCGCGACCCCTTCGAGAGCCTGGCCATCTCGCTGCGCAATCTGAAGGCGATGGGGCTGGAGTGAGGACGCGGGGGGACCTTCTTCTTGCAGAACGGTTCCCCCGGACCCTCTCCCGGAGTTCTCCGGCGGCTCAGAACGGCAGCGTGCGCTTGACGTAGTGCGTGCCGTCGTTGAACGACAGGTAGTAGTAGGTGTTGGCCGCGCTGGCCGCCTGGCCCTCGAGCCGGCCGCGGATGACGCCGTGCTCGGGCACCTTGCGGAAGGCCACCGCCCCCTCCTTCGTCTCGCCCGGCTTCACCACCACGCCGTCGAGCGAGTTGTCGCTGTGGACGGCCGCGAGCACGATGTCGCTGAGGCCGCGCACGTAGAAGTGGTCGTTGCGCAGCGTGAGCGGCTCCTTCGTGTGATTCGTGATCTTCAGCTTGGCCAGAAAGGCGCCGCCGGCGAAGCCCTGCTTGGCCACCTCCATCGTCACATCGTCCGGCTTCACCTCGATGCCCAGGTCGAGCGTCTTGCCCGAGTTCTTCTCCAGCTCGAGGCGGAGCTGGCGGATCCACAGGTCGGCCCGCTCCTGGTTGGCCGGGCTGAGCCCGTCGCGGTGGGCCTCGAAGTAGCTCAGCGCCTGCTTCAGGTCGCCGTTGGTCACGTAGCCCACGGCCCAGTACATGCGCGCCTGGCTGAGCAGCGGCGCGCCCGCGAGGAACCAGCCGGCCACCAGCGCGGCCGCGACGCCGGCGCCCAGGAGCAGCTTGCCGACCGGGATCGTGTAGGTCGTCTGCGCCTTCTCCCCCCGCAGCACCGACGCGCCGCCCGCCTTGGCGCCCGTGCGCAGGTCGAAGCCGCACTGCACGCAGATCACGGCCCCCTCGGCCAGCTCCTGGTGGCACCCGGGGCAGGCGTTGCGCGCCGCGCCGGCGGCCGGCGCCGCCTCGCCGCCCTCGAGGCGGAACCCCGACGACGGCACGGTCACCAGCCGCCCGCACGCGGGGCACTTCGCCCGCTTGCCCTCCGAGCCGTCCTTCGCCGACAAGTGCTTGCCACACTCGCACTGGAACTTGATGGCCATGGCCAGGTCTCCTCGAATGGCGTCGCGCCGCCTGGCGGCGGACGGAAGACCACATTATAGCGCAAATCGCCTGGCGGTGCAGCGGTGCAGGGCGAACCGGGTGCGGGCCGGAATTGTCGGTGGCTGCGGGAGCTCCGAAGGAGCGAATTGGGATAGCCCAGGGCAACACCCCCATCTTTGCCCACGTTTTCCGGGGGCTGGGGCTTAGCCCCCGAAGGGGGGCGTTTGAGCCGTAGCCCAGGGCGACCGAAGGGAGCCCTGGGGAGAGGCGGCCCCACAGGGGAGCCCCCGAAGGGGGGCGATTCAGGGCGTGAAACGCCCCCTTCGGCGGCTTGGACGGGCAGGGACGCCCGGTCCCAGGGCTCCCTTCGGTCGCCCTGGGCTACGGCCCGGTCGCCCGCGTTCGCGGGCTACTCCCAAGGCATCGTCCATTGCGGGTCCTGCCGTTGTTCATCCTCCCCTCATAGTAAGCCGGGCCCCGGCCCACGTGCTCTAGCACTTTCTCCTGACAGAAACCATGGCCACGCACGCTAGACATGTACCCCAACCCGCGGGAGGTTCCCGCTCCGGCGCGCGCGGAAGAGAAGAGGCCGCGGAGCGGCCAGGAAGCCCGTCCCCACGCAGAGCGTAGGGACGAGAGATAAGGAGCGGAGCGTAGCGCCGAGGAATAGGGAGGAGAGCGTAGGGACGAGGGAGGCCGCCGCGGGGGCCTCACCCTCCCGAACGCATGGAATGGAACGTTCGGGAGGGGGGCTCGCGGATCGGTTGCAGGCGCAGCCTGCGCCCCTGGCGAAGGCCAAAGTCCACATCGCAACCGCCTCGGCCCAGCCCGCCCTCCATACTTGCTCAACCCTGAGGGGAGGAAGTGAGCAAGTATGAGCAGAATGGGGCGAATCGGCGATTCTCGCTGGTCTACGCATTCTGAACCGGTCCGGCGGATGAGCAAGTATGGGTGGAATGGCGAGGATCGGCGATCCGGGGCCGAGCAGGCGTAAGAAGCTATCTCAGAACCCACGTGGGTTCTGAAACAGTCTCTAAGTGCTGGCGGGATCACGACATGGGCGGCAACTCCTGGCTTCTGCCCAAGTGCAGGCGGGGGATGCACTTGCGTGCCGTCGGCGCGGCGCCTACAATGCTGGGGCAACCCGTGTGGCGCAGCCGCCTTCGGTGCGGAGGTGATGTGAACAGGCCGTACCAGATCTCTCGGCTCGCCTGCGGCGCGCTGTTCGGGCTCTGCGCGGCCGCCCGGGCCGAAGGGCCGCTCGCCATGACCGACCAGGCGACCCGCGAGCAGGTGATCGCGGCCACGATGCGGCCCTACGACGGCCCGAGCGTGAAGGGCGTGGACGCCTCGACGCTCGACCGCAAGGTGATGTGCGGCTATCAGGGCTGGTTCGCGGCGGAGGGCGACGGCTCGGGCCGCGGCTGGTTCCATTACGGCGGGCGGGACGGCTTCCGCCCGGGCAGTTGCTCGATTGACCTGTGGCCCGACGTGAGCGAGCTGGACGCCGACGAGAAGTTCCCGACGCCCTTCCGCCACGCCGACGGCCGCGTGGCGCACGTCTTCAGCTCGCTCCAGCGCAAGACCGTGCTCCGCCACTTCGAGTGGATGAGGCAGTACGGCCTCGACGGGGTCTTCGCCCAGCGCTTCGGGGGCGAGCTTCGCCACCCCAAGGGCCTGAACCACGCCACCGTGGTGCTCGGCCATTGCCGCGAGGGCGCCAACCGCACCGGCCGCGCCTACGCCGTGATGTACGACCTCTCGGGCCTCGGCGCCGGCGAGACGCGGCTCGTGGCGGACGACTGGAAGCTGCTCGTGGACCGCATGCACATCGCGCGCGACCCCAGGGACGCTGCGTACTTGCGCCACCGGGGCAAGCCGGTCGTGGCCCTCTGGGGCATCGGCTTCAGCGACGGGCGGCGGTACACGCTCGACGAGTGCGAACGGCTCATCCGGTTCCTCAAGAGCGACCCGAAGTACGGCGGCAACACGGTGATGCTCGGCCTGCCCACCTGGTGGCGCACGCTGCGGCGCGATTGCGTGGCGGACCCGCGGGTGCACGACCTGGTGCGCCAGGCCGACATCGTGAGCCCCTGGGCCGTCGGCCGCGTGCGGTCGCCCGAGCAGGTGCCGCAGTTCGCCCGCGAGACGTGGGCGCCCGATCTCGCCTGGTGCCGCGAGCACGGCAAGGACTACCTGCCCGTGGTCTTCCCGGGCTTCAGTTGGCACAACCTGCGCCCCGCGTCGCCCCTGGGCGACATCCCGCGGCTCCAGGGCCGCTTCCTCTGGACGCAATACGCGGAGGCCGTCCGGGCGGGCGCCACGATGGTCTACCAGGCGATGTTCGACGAGATGGACGAGGGGACGGCGATCTTCAAGTGCACCAACGACCCGCCCGTGGGCGAGTCGAAGTTCCTCACCTACGAGGGCCTGCCATCGGACCACTACCTGTGGCTGGTGGGCCAGGCGGCGCGCCTGCTGCGGGGCGAGATTCCGCGAACCGCGGCGCCGCCCGAGAGGCGCTGACGTTAGCCCATCTTCCTGCGTTTCACGACGTACTTCACGCCCTCGACGTCCCTGAAGTGCGCATCCTGCGTCCACAGCGTAGCGCCGTAGGCCCGCGCCGTGGCCAGGATGATGCTGTCGGCCATCGGCAGCTCTGAATCAATGCTGAAGGCGGCGGCCTCGATAGCGAGTTCGTCGTCGAGCGGCACGACCAGCCCTTGGCGCATGAGCGCCGCGGCCTCGACGGCCTCCTCTTCGCTCTGGTTCCTCACAACCCAGCGGAACACCTCGAAGATGCAGATGCTGGGCACAATGGCGTTGCCCACGTCCTGTATCGGGGGGGCAAAGATCCCAGCGTTCGGCCCCCCTCCGAAGTACTCGACCCATCCAGAGGAGTCCACGACGTTCACAGCCGGTCCTCTTCTTCCCGCTCGAAATCCGTGTTCATCCCCTTGAGGAAACCACGCATCTCCCCAATGTCCCGGACGGGGACGAGCACGACGTGTCCCCTGAGCCTCATCATCTGGATCTTCTGCCCAGGGCGAATGCCCATCGGCTCGCGAATCTCCTTGGGGATCACGATCTGGTACTTGGGCGACACCGTGACCGCGGCCATGGCTGTTCCTCCAACGATAGCCTCTTGGTATTACGATAGCAGGAGCGATGGGTGGCGTCAAGCGCCGGGGAGGACGATCCTGCGCCTCTTGCGCCCGGCGGCCCCCTCACTTAGAATGCCAGGCACAGAACGGAAGGAGTCCGCTCCATGTCCTGCGATCGCCGAACGTTCCTCAAGGCATCCGTGGCCGCGGCCGGGCTGGGTGTCGGCCTCGCCGTGCCGTCGGATGCCGCCGAGAATCCCAAAGGAGAAGCCATGATTGATTTCACGCGCCGTATCCCCGTGCGCCACGAGGTGGATGTGTTTGTGGCCGGAGGCGGGCCGGCGGGCCTGGCCGCCGCCGTGGCCGCGGCGCGGCAGGGACGCAAGGTGTTCCTCGCCGAACGCCACACGTGCCTGGGCGGCATGGGCACGGCGGGCATGGTGCCCGTGTTCATGCAGTTCACCGACGGCGTGAACTTCCTGGCCGGCGGCATCGGCCGCGAGGTGGCCGACAAGCTGGCGAGGGCCAGCGGCTTCCCGCTCCGCGACGGCCTGCCCATCAAGGCCGAGGTGCTCAAGCGCCTCTACGACGCGCTCCTCGCCGAGGCAGGGGTGGACTTCACCTTCGAGACGCTGCTCATCGGGGCCGAAAAGGACGCACCCGACCGCGTCGGCCACGCCGTCCTGGCCGCCAAGAGCGGCCTCTTCGCCGTCAAGGCGAAGGTCTTCGTGGACGCGACGGGCGACGGCGACCTGGCGGCCTGGGCGGGCGCGCCCTTCGAGAAGGGCGACAAAGACGGCGGCCTGATGCCCGGCACCCTCTGTTCGCTGTGGGCGAACATAGACTGGGAGACCGTCCGCAAGAGCGGCCTGGGCGCCGGCGAGAGCCGCCTCGAGGCGGCCTTCAGGGACAAGGTGTTCACCATCGAAGACCGCCACCTGCCCGGCATGTGGCAGGTGGGCGACGACATCGGCGGCGGCAACATCGGCCACACCTTCGGGGTGGACAGCACGGACGAGCGCTCGGTCACGAAGGCCCTCCTGTGGGGCCGCCAGTCGCTCCTCGAATACGAGCGCTACTACAAGCAGTACCTCAAGGGCTTCGAGAAGATGACCCTCGTCGCCACCGGCTCGCTCCTCGGCATCCGCGAGAGCCGCCGCATCCTGGGCGACTACGTGCTCTGCCTCGACGACTTCAAGAAGCGGGCCGTCTTCCCCGACGAGATCGGCCGCTACTCGTACCCCGTGGACATTCACGCCTCGAAACCCGACGAGGCCAACTACAAGCAGTTCGCCGAGGAGTTCAAGACCCTGCGGTACGGCAAGGGCGAGAGCTACGGCATCCCCTACCGAGTCCTCGTGCCCCGGAAGCTCTCGAACGTCCTGGTCGCCGGCCGCTGCGTCAGCTCCGACCGCTACATCCAGGGCTCGATTCGCGTGATGCCTGGGTGCTTCATCACCGGCCAGGCGGCGGGCGTGGCCGCGGCCCTCGCCGTCGAGAAGGGCACCGACACCCGCGGCGTGCCCGTCTCCGAGCTTCAGGCCCGCCTCAAGAAGCTCGGCGCTTACCTCCCAAACTGCTGAGGCCGCTCGCTGTTTCTGAGCCGCCCCATGAGCATCGCGTAGAAGCGCAGGTTGTGGACGGTGGCGAGGCGCCAGGCGAGGGAATCGCCGATGGCGAAGAGGTGGTGGAGGTATGCCCGCGAGTAGGCCCGACAGCACAGGCAGTCGCAGGCGTCCGAGACCGGGCCGCGGTCGCGGCGGTGCGCGGCGTCGCGGAGGTAGAGGCGGTCGTAGGACAAGTCGCCCTGCGTGCCGAAGACGTAGAGGCGGCCGCGGCGGGCGTCGCGGGTGGGCAGCGCGCAGTCGAACAGGGTGTAGCCCATCCGCGCGCAGGCGACGAGCGCGCCGGGGCTGCCGAGGCCGAGCGCATAGCGCGGCCGGTCGCACGGCATCAGGTCGGCCGTGAGGGCGAGGATATCGTCGAGCAGGCGCCCGTGGGCGTCGAACGGCCAGCCGCCGAAGCCGTAGCCGTCGAAGCCCATGGCCACCAGTTCCCTTGCGCACAGCCGGCGCAGCTCGGCGTCGGCCCCGCCCTGAATGACGGCGAACAATAACGGGCGAACGGCTTCGGGAGAAGACCGCCTGCTCACCCCCCGCTCGAACTCGGCCTTGCACCGCTCGGCCCAGGCGATGGTGCGGGCGACCGAGGCCGCCTGCTCGTCGCGCGGCGCCGTGGGGTGCGTGCAGTCGTCGAGACACACCAGGATGTCGGCCCCCAACCGCAGTTGGACTTGGATGGACTTCTCGGGGCTGAGGCGTCCCGCCTTCCCCCCCTCAGCGAGGCGGAAGATCGCCTCTCGCCTCGTCAGCGTGCCCAGCTTCGGGTTCTGGCGGATGAGCGAGAAGACCTGGAACCCACCCGAATCGGTGATGACGGGGCGTTGCCAGCCCATCAGGCGGTGGACGCCACCCATCGCCGCGACGGCCTTCGAGCCTGGCCGGCGCGCCAGATGGAACGCGCACACAACCAGCCCTGGGACCCCGCATGCCTCCAGGTCGGCGGCATCGAGCGAGCGCACCACGGCCCGCGTAGCATCGGGGAAAAACGCCGGCAACGCCACATCGCCGTGAGGGGTGCGGATTGAGGGCATGGTCTTCACCGGGGCGGCTGCCTGGGACCTCAGTGCGCAAAGGCCAAGCTCATCTGTTCCGCCGTCCGGGGCCTCGGGAACTCTGACAGAGGCGCTTCGTAGCCCGGCTTGACCAGGAGGGCCTCAACCATCGCGTTGCGCAGGCTCTCCGTTGGGCCCACGTGGTAGAAATGGGTGGCGGTTCTCTCAACGGCGAATGCCCAGTGTCGCCGGATATAGTCGTTGGACCGGTACCTGTTCTCCTTCCACATGGAGAGCGCGAATCCGCAAGGCAACTCCCGGGCGACCCCCGCCAGCGCTGCGGCATCCTTCTCAGACCATTGGCTGAAGTAGTCCGTGTGGCGCCCAACGTAGGGCGGGTCGAGGTAGGCGAAGTCCTCGGCTGAGAGTCCGCTCAGGGCCTCTCGCCAGCCCACGCACCGGAACTCCCACTGCCTGCCCCGCATCATGTCTTGGAGCGCGGCGACCTGGTTGACGATCTTGGTCACATAGGCTTGTTGGAACCGCTCGGTCTTCCGACAGAAAGGGACATTGAACCCCCCTCTTCGGTTGAAGCGCATGACCCCGTTGAAACAAGCGCGGTTCAGAAGAAGAAAGTCCAGCGGGTCTCCTGCCTCGTTGAAACGGTCCCGTACCGCATAGTAGTGCCTCTCACCCAGGGCAGCCAAACGCTCCCCTTCTCGAGTGAGGTGTTCCCCCACGGACCTCGGCGTCAGCCGTCCCTCGATGGTCGCTTGGTAGAAACGGATGAGGTGCGGATTGCTGTCGCAGGCCAGAGCGCGTTGCGGCAACACATTGAACAGCACCACGCCAGAGCCGAGGAAAGGCTCTACCCAAGCCCCCTGCCCGTCCCACCGGATGTTCCGCAGGATGAAGGGCACAAGCTTTGTCTTTATGCCCTGGCACTTGATCGGCGGCACGAGAACCCTGCGGATAGCTCTGGGCAACGGCTGAACGGTCACGTAGGCAGTCCCTTGTGCTTCAAGTAGCTCTTGAGGTTCGTGTAGGGTCTCTTGGGCAGTTCCGCTGCCCGGGCCATATCTGCCGTGAGATAGAACATCCAGTAGTCGTCGAACGTCTCCCGGCCGAGGTCCGAGAACGGCCCGGCCCCCGCGACCAACTCCGAGATAGCGGTGACGGAGCCGATGTTCTTGGTGTTGCCGCTGCCGGGCCGGTCGGAGGAGATCCTGTACTTCTCCTGAACGAAAAAGGCGAAGTCCGAGATGGCGGACGAAATGCTCTCGAGTTCGTCGAGGGTATACCTCCGGCGCTCGTCCGGTCGGCGTGGCGCTTGGGAGTAGATGATCCCCAGGACGAAGTGCCCCTGGTAGGATGCATACGGAAAGGTGATGTTCTTCTTGCTCTGCCTATCTCGGAAGTAGCCGGTGAAGGCGCCAAGCGTCATGCCGTTCACTTGGTTGGCATTCACGCGGTACGTGCTCTTGAGGTCGAGGGCGAACCGATGTCCCTGGGCGTCAACAAAGCTGATGTCGGGGTAGAAGTTCTGGTGCTCCGCCAACACCATCTTGAGGCGATGCGCCTCGGCAAAGCGCGCCAGCTCCGGAAAGAGCAGCAGCTCCATCACTTTGGAGATGACCTTCGTGTCCACGGACAGGGAGTAGATGTTCCTCGCGATGTCTATGAAGCCCTTGATGATCCAATCGCCCCGGTCCGTGGCGACGGCCCTGGTAAACGTGGCCACGCGCGTTTGGAGCGCCTTCAGGAAGGATTCGCTGTCCAAGGGGCTTCCGGCCTCCGAGAAAGGCACCTAGCACCAATCCCAAGCACATCGTACTCCCAGCTCCCGGCGAAGTCAAGTCATCTGCGGAAGGCCGCTTACCCAGAGGTCGGGATCACCCTCGCTCGCCACGGGCGTGGATTTCATAGGCGGCGACGTCGCGGAGCCAGGCGGCGCCGACGGGCACGTCGGCCCACAGGCACGCATAGTCCCACACGGCGGCGAAGGGGAGCTCGGCGCGGTGCTCGACGAGGGCGAGCTTGGCCGCGCCGTTGCCGGCCTCTTCGCGCCCGGCGATGGCCTCGAAGGGCTCGATCAGGGCGTAGAGGAGCGCCTTGCGCAACGCCCGCGCGCCGATCACCCACGCGGCCACGCGGTTGATGCTGGCGTCGAAGTAGTCGAGCGCCCACAGGATGTCGCCCAGGGCGCCGCTGCGGACCGCTTCGTCGCAAACGGCGCGCAACTCGTCGGTGAAGCGGACCACGTGGTCGCTGTCCCACCGGATGCCGCGGCTGGCGTGGATGAGCAGTTTGTCCACGAACAGCAGCGTGGCGGAGAGCTTGTCTGCCACGCTCTCGGTGGGGTGGAAGTGCCCGAGGTCGTAGCACAGGGCGACGCCGCGCGTGGCCGCGTAGGCGAGGTAGAACTCGTGCGAGCCGACCGTGTAGTCCTCGCACCCGATGCCGAAGAGCTTGCTCTCGACGGCGTCTACCACGTGCGGGAGCTTGCGGTCGAGGACTTCGTCGAGGGCGTGGAGCAGGCGGTGGCGCGGGCCCATGCGGTCTACGGCAGAGTCCTTGCGGCCGTCGGGGATCCAGATATTGTTGATGCAGGGCGAGCCGAGGGCCTTGCCGATGGCATTGGCGATGCGGCGGGTGGCGAGGCAGTGGCGAATCCAGAAGGCGCGGGCCGCGTCGTCGGAGCTCGACAGCGTGAGGCCGTCCTTCACCATCGGGTGCGCGAAGAGGGTGGGATTGAAGTCGAGGCCGCGGCGGCGGGCCTTCGACCAGTCAATCCAGCGGGCGAAGTGCTTGGGCTCCAGCTCGTCGCGGTCCACGCGCCGGCCGCCGGTTTCGGCGTACATGGCGTGGATGTTGAAGCGGAGCTTGCCGGGGATGAGAGCGGCCGCGGCATCGAAGTCGGCGCGGATCTCGTCGCCGTTGCGGGCCGCACCGGGGTAGTTGCCCGTGGCCTGGAGGCCGCCGGAATCTACCGCGCCCTCGTGAACCTCGAGTCCGCGCACGTCGTCGGCTTGCCAGCACTGGACCGAGATGGGGATGGCCAGGGCGGCGCGCATCGCCTGATCGGCGTCCACGCCGAGCGCGGCGAAGCGCTCGCGGGCCAGCTTGTACGCGGCGCGCACGTGCGCGGCCTTCGGGGGCTGGGTCACGTCAAGGGCCTTCTTCGGCATTGGGGCCTCCTGCCTAGACACAGCTAGTGCGGCAGCAAAGAGGGTGTTTGGAGGGTAGGATGAATGGATGGCTGCCTGACACCCATCCACCCATCCATTCATCCACTCCCGACCTGTGCACACGGGTGCCGCTGCATGGAGCGGACCGTCTGCATTCTACGGGAGCCGCGGCCTGGCGTCAACCCGCGCGCCCCACCAGAAGGAACGGACCGTTTCGTTGTGCGACCAGAGGCGATTGTGAAGCTCGCCGCCCGCGACGCGGTAGAAGCCGTTGCCGCCGTGGAGCAGCTCGACGCGCCCGATCGTCACGCGGTCGCGCGAATAGAACTCCGCGTGGCGGGTCGCCTCGCCGATGCCCCAGTAGTAACGGACGACCGGCGCGTCGCCCTCCGCTGGGGCGTGGCGAAGGTACACGCAATCCTGCCAGTAGGGAAGGTCGTGGCGGAACCAGGGGATCTCGGCGGGCCGCTCGACGAGGCCGTAGGCCGCACCGTCGCGCGACCACAGGCGCAGGGTGAACTCGCCGACGGCCTCGATGGCCACCACGACGCGGGTGGCGACGCCCGGCTCGATGCTCGCTACGCGGCTCGCGCCGCGCGTGGAGGCGAGGACGCCGAAGAGCCGGCCCTCGAGCCACACGCCGCCGGTCGCCGGGTCCACCTCGACGGGGGCATCGCCCTCGCCCGGCACGGGGGGCGTGGCGTGGAACTCGCGGGGGAAGCCCACGGCGTCGCGGATGAAGCGGGTCACGCCGCGCCGCTCGTCCACCGTCACGCGGTAGCGCGGGCCGGGGTAGTCGGTGAGATAGAGGTCGAGGAAGGCGCCGGTCTTGAAGTGGGGCAGCACGTAGGTGTCGTGGGCCTCGCCGTCGAGGATGCGGCGCCACTCGTCGGCCGTGGGCTCGCGGCCGGCCATGTCGGCCACGACGCCCCGCCAGTATTCGATGGTGGAGGAGAAGCTGCCCGACTCATAGCGGTGGTAGTTGTTCGTGGGCATCTCGAGGTCGAACACGTAGTCGTCCCAGGCGTAGCGGTGGCGGGCCCACGGCACGTCGGCAGTCGCCGCGAAGAAGTCAGAACAGGTGGTGAACCGACCGAGGGCGTCGCTGTAGCGGCAGGCGCGGACGAATTCCTCCTTGTAGGCGCCGATGAAGGTCTGGTCAATCAGGTTCACGAGCGCCACGAAGGGCAGGCCGCGGCGGTGCGTTTCGGCCACCAGGCGCGGCCACTGGGCGTAAATGCCGCTGCCGAACTTCTCGGATTTCGGCGAGTGCGAGGGGAGCGTGGGAATGACGGCGCCGCCGATGCCCTCCCAGTCAATCAGCGCCCGGTTGTCGTCGGGCGCGGTGCCCATATTCTGCACGCGGTGGATGGCGTGGGTGTAGCCGAACTCGCGGAGCATGTCGGGCAGGGCGGGGTGGAGGGCGAACTCCTGAGCGGCATAGGTCGTGGGGCGGCGGCCGAAGAGTTCCGTAAACGCGGCGAGGCCGTGGACGAACTGCTGGCGGCACTCCTCGCGGCTCCAAAGGTGGAGGTAGGGCTGCGACCAGGTGCCGTTGGCGAACTCCGTGCGCCCCTCATCCCACGCGGTGCGGAGGCGAGCGATGGTTTCGGGGAACATCGGGGCCAGGTTGGCCAGCGTGCCCGCGGCCACGTCGTGCGAGTAGCGGTAGCCGAGGTCGCGGCTCCAGCCCTCGTAGAAGTCGAGCAAGTCGGCGGCGGCCTGAGGCCAGTCGTACTCGGCGAAACCCTCGCGGCCGATCAGGATGCCGCCGTGCAGAATGTCCACGAAGTAGATGGGCAGGTCGAGCACCTGCTTGCGGGCCTTGGCCAGCGCGGCGAAGGCGGGCGCCAGGTCGCCCCCTCGCCGCAATGCCTGCACCGCAAGACGGCTCACGGGGCCGAGGCGATGGTCCACGTGCAGTTCGGTGGCCAACCGATAGACCATCCAGGCGGCGATGCCGAGGGCGTGGTAGTCGCGCCAGTTCGCGGGCGGCCTGGCCGGCCTCTGGCCCGCGGCGACGAGCACGCAACGCACCATCCAGTCCAGCACGTCGGCCGTCACGCCCGTGTCCATCATGTTCAAGTAGCGGCCGATGAGGTCGGTGGGGTCGAAGGCGAACACCACTTCGCCCCGGCGCACGAGCGCCGCGGGGTGCTGGCCCACGGTGCCGACCGGCGTCCACCCTCTGCCGTCGGCGGCCAGGCCGACGAGCCGCGTGTCGCGCGGCAGATGGAGCGTGCGGGCGCCGGTCGTTGTGGGGATGACGATGCGCTCCTTGGACGACGCGAACGGCCCGGAAACCGAGAGCCCCTTGGGCTTCGCCTCGGCCAGCGAACCGCCCCCCAGCCACAGCGTCATTCGCAGCCGCAGACTGCCGAGTCGCAGGATGCGCGGGTCCCAGTGCAGAGCGATGGCGTAGCCATCCAGGGCGCCACCGCGGAAGATAAGCCTCATCGCGTCCCCCTTCTGCCTCGCCTTCGTTCCCCTCGTGGCGGCTGCCCAGTATGCTACGCCATTCGCCCTGCGGCGGCAACCCCAGCTTCTGAGCTTGTCTTTCTCTACGGAAGCCGGTGTAATCTGTGGACGGCCGCTCTGTCTTCTCTGTGCCCTCTGTGTCTCTGTGGCTGACCCATGTCTGCTCTCGACGACCTCGTGGCCGCCGTGCTCGCGACGCCGAAGTACCGGGCCGTGTGCCCCGACACCGTGCGGCGACTGGGCGCGGCCGAGCTGGCGAAGCGCTCGGGCCCGAAGGCCGCGCTGAAGGCGACGAAAGCGCGCCTCCACCAGGTGTTCGGCGCCTTCGAGCGCGCGCCCGACTACGAGCGCCTCTTCGGCGAGCTCGCGGCGGCCCGCGCCAGCGGCGAGGCCGAGGCATTCCGCGCGGCCTGCCGCGCGGCCCTGAACTGCCACGCCTCGACCAGCGAGCGCCTGCCGATTCTCGGCCGCTTCTACGCCGAGGTCTTCGCCCTCACGGGCGTGCCCTCGCGCGTGCTCGACCTGGCCTGCGGCCTGCACCCGCTGGCCATTCCCTGGATGGGCCTGCCGCCGGAGGCGTCGTATCGGGCCTGCGACCTCGATGGCCGCGCCGTCGGCTTCCTGAACCGCTGCGGGCCGCTCCTCGGGCGGGGCTTCGAGGCGTTTCACGCGGATATCCTGTGTTCGCCCCCGGCCGAGGAGGCCGACGTGGCCTTCCTGCTCAAGGCGGCGGCCAGCCTCGAACGCCAGGAGCGGGGCGGGGCGCTCCGTGTTCTCGACGCCTTGCGCGCGCGGCACACGGTCGTGTCGTTCCCCGTGGCCAGCCTCGGCGGGCGCGCCAAAGGCATGCGGGAGAACTACGAGACGGGCTTCCGCCAGATGCTCCGCGGCCGGCCCTGGCGGGCGCAGCGCCTGCCGTTCCCCGCCGAGCTGGCCTTCGTCGTGACGAAATGAGGGGCGCCCCGGTCCGCAGGTTGACTCATCCCGTGCGAGGCTGCTATCATCCTGCGGCCAACGCGGAGATCGCCATGGCGCCGGAAGGCGAGAAGAGCAAGGGCCTTGCGAGCATCGCGGCCGGCATGGCGCAGGGCGCCACCGTGCGGGCCATCGCGGTGGGCGCGCTGCTGTGCGCCGTCATCGGCGTCAGCACGCCCTACGCCACGAACGTGATGCACGCGAGCTACATGGACCTGGATTTCAGCACGCCCGCCGCCATCTTCCTGTTCTTCGTGCTCATTTTCTTCGTGAACGGCGCGCTGCGGGCCATCTCGGCGCGGCTCGCGCTCACCGCGGGCGAGCTGGTCGTCGTCTACGTGATGATGATGATCGGCACGGTGATCCCCACGATGGGCCTCACGGCCTACTGGCTCTCGACCATCGCCGCACCCTTCTACTACGCGGCGCCGGAGAACCAGTGGGCCGAGATCATCCTGCCCCACATCCCCAAGTGGCTCTACCCCGACGACCCGATGGCGATCCGCTGGCTCTACGAGGGCCTGCCGCGCGGCGAGGCGCTCCCGTGGGGCGCCTGGCTGCTGCCGCTCGGCCAGTGGCTCGTCTTCCTGCTCGTGCTCTACGGGGTGATGATCTGCGCCATGGTGATCCTGCGCAAGCAGTGGGTGGAGCACGAACGCCTGCTCTACCCCATCACGCAGCTACCGATGGAGATGGTGCGGGCCGAGCCGCGGCCCGGCTTCTCCAACCCCTTCATCCGCAACCCGTGGATGTGGGCGGGCCTCATCATCCCGTTCCTGCTCGGCTGCTACATCGCGCTCACCCACTACGACCCGAGCTTCCCGGCCATCGAGATGGTGACGAAGCTCGACCTCTTCCGCAAGACCACCGTGCTCAAGCTGCGGCTGAGCTTCCCGATGATCGGCTTCTCGTACCTGCTGAGCACCAGCCTGGCCCTGAGCCTGTGGTTCTTCGGCCTCGTGACGATCTTCGAGCGCGCCGCGCTGCGCCTCGTGGGCTACGAGGGGGTCGAGCAGCTCGACCCCTACAGCCAGAGCGGCGGCGGGCCGCTGCTGACCCACCAGTCGCAGGCCGCGCTCTTCGTGCTCGTGCTCTACGGCCTGTGGATGGCAAGGCGCCACCTCAAGGCCGTGTTCCTCAAGGCCATCGGCCGGGCGAAGGACGTGGATGACTCGGAGGAGATCCTCTCCTACAGGCAGGCCTTCTGGGGCCTGATGGCCGGGATGGCCTACATGGCCTTCTGGCTCCACCGCAGCGGCATGAGCCTCTGGGTCGCCGTCGCGCTCGTGCTGGTCTCGATGGCCACGTTCCTGGGCGTCACGCGCATCGTCGCCGCCGGCGGCGTGGCCGAGACCCGCTCGCCCATGACCGCCTCCACCGTGCTTATCTCGGCCTTCGGCTCCGAGCGCCTGGGGCCGTCGAACCTCGTGCCCTTCGGCATGACCTACATCTGGATGGGCGACATCCGCACCTTCATCATGGCCTCCGCCGCCAACGGCCTGAAGATGGTGAGCGACGTGAAGGGCCGCAAGCGCCCGATCTTCTGGGCCATGATCATCGCCATCCTCGTCACCATCGCCGCCAGCGTGTGGTCCACCATGCTCGTCGCCTTCCAGCACGGCGGCGCGAACGCGAACGACTGGCTCTGGCGCGCCGGCCCCACGCTGCCGTTCGACTACGTCACGCGGCTGATCAGGACCCCCGAGGGGCCGAGCGTCAACGGCGCGCTCTTCGGCGGCATCGGCGCGGCCGCCATGGCCGTCCTGATGATCCTCAACCACCGCTTCGTCTCGTGGCCGCTGCACCCCCTGGGCTTCCCCATTGCCAGCCTGTGGCTCACCGAGGAACTGTGGTTCAGCATCTTCATCGCCTGGGCCGCGAAGGCCCTTGTGCTGCGCTATGGCGGCGCCGACCTCTACAAGCGCACCCGCCTGTTCTTCCTCGGCCTCATCCTCGGCCAGTACGCCGTCAGCGGAGTCTGGATCGTCATTGACTACTTCACCGGCAAGGTCGGGAATTCGCTGTTCTGGATCTGAGCCATGGAGAGAATACGCCCGACGCACCACGCAAGGGAGCAGTGCATCGAGCGCGGCTGCACCGAGGATGAGGCCGAACAGGCCGTCATCTCAGGCACCAGGGAGCCGGCCAAGCAGGGTGTGGGCCGGAATTGTAGGCAGGGTGATTGTCTCTGGAGCCTGAAGGGCTC